>DSDB01000027.1 GCA_011057845.1 Phycisphaerales bacterium
AAACCCCAACTCCCAAATCCAGCATCCAGCAGCATCGAGTATCCAGCATCCAGCGCCCGACCCGAAGAATGAAAAACAAACCCAAACACAGGCAACCTGGGCAACATAGGCAAGAGTAAGCCATTAACCCGCACCCGACACCAAAATCGAAAATGAAAAACAAACCCAAACTTAGGAAACTTAGGCAACCTGGGCAACATTACGCAAGAAGCCCGCGCCAGACCCCAGGATCGAGAAATGGAAAACAAAGCCAAACTTAGGCAATCTGGGCAAAATAGGCAATCAGGGCTAGCCAAATAGCATCGCTCTAGAGCAAGGAAGTGACAATGTCACCCCTGCGAAGGCAGGGGTCCAGACCGAGCCGCCCCATGGCCCGTGTAACTCCCTGAGGGCCGATGCGTGACCCTTTCGGATGCCCGCCCACACAGGCATGACACATGTCGCCCTTGGCGCGGCCCCATCCCTTCGCTGCGCGAAGGGACGCCACCCCGGAGCAAGGCTTGGGGTTTTGGGGCTGTGGCTTTACGCTTCGGGCTTTACGTTTTGGGCTGCCCGGCCGCCCGGCCGTGGCCAGGGTGCTTGACGATCAAGCCGTGGCGATGTTGATGTCGAGGCCCCAAGGTGCGCGATACGGCCTGCTCAGCATCCGGTTGGCGGCTGAGTCGTCGGCAAACCGTTCGGCGTTGGGGTCCCACACCAGTCTGCGCCCGCATTGAATCGCGATGTGCCCGAGCTGGCACATAGAGCATGTGCGGTGGCCGATTTCGGCATCGGCCATGGTGGGAGCGTTGTTTCTGATGCCGTAGAGGAAATCCTCCTTGTCCTGTCGCAGCGGCAGGCGCAGATCGCTTTCTTTGAGCTTGAGGCGGAGGATACTGGGGTCGCTTGCGGTCATCTGGCCGCCGAGCCAGGGGGCGTGAATCCAGCCCTCGTCGCCCTCGACGCGAATAAACGCCCCGGCGGCCGTGTGATAATCGAGGATGACACCGTCGGCGTACTTGTACTGCACCTGGAAATTCAGCAGAACACCCCACAAGCCGGAGCCGGGCGCGGGGTACCGGCCCTGGCCCTCGACGCTGACCGGCCCGGTTCGCTCGGTATTATGCAGCAACTGGGCAACGTCGATGGTGTGGGTGCCCCAGTTGGTGACCATCCCCTCACACGTATCGCGGCACCGCATCCAGCCGGGTCTGCCATAGGACTGGGGCGGATGCACGCGATCCACCGTATAGGGGTGTTCCGGGGCTGGGCCGGTCCACATATCGTAGTCCAGTTCGGCAGGCACAGGCATCGGGTCCGCCTTGCCGCCGGCGACGTCGCCGGTCGGGACGCCCACCTCGATGCGGCGGATGTTGCCGATGTAGCCGTTTCGGACCAGTTCGGAGAGCTTGTGCATGTAGGCGTCGGAGCGGCACTCGCTATCGGTTCGGAATGTGACGGCGGCTCGGGCGACGGCGTCGGCGAGCACGCGGCCTTCGGCCACCGAGAGCGTGAGGGGCTTTTCGCAACTGACGTGCTTGCCTCGGCGGACGGCCGCCAGGGAGATCGGCACGTGCCAGTGGTCCGGGGTGGAGTTCATGATGGCGTCGATGTCGTCTCGGCCCACGATCTCCCGCCAGTCCGTCGTGGCGGCACAGTCGCTGTTGGCGTAGTGCTTGTCGACGTCCTGCTTGGCGCGGTCCAGGCGCCATCTGTCGACATCACAGACGGCCACGACGCGGGCGTCTTCGCTGTAGAGAAAGGGCTTGAGATTCGCATGGAGGGCCTGGCGGCCCATGGCGACCATGCCCACGGCGATGCGATTGGATGGAGCGGCCGCGCCGAGCACCGACGAAGGAACAATGCTGGGCAACGCCACAGCGGTTCCCGCCGCGGCCAGCGTCTGAAGCATCCTGCGCCGCGTCATAGACAACGATGTTCCCGCCTCTGTTCTCATAATCTGCTCCTTTTTTGTGCGATGGCGACGGCCTGCCTCAAGCGTAGCTGTCGTGCGTGTCGATGCACAACTGTAGCACCCGCCGGATTGGCCCGTCAAGCACCCGCAACGGCGCGGAAAGCGGTACAGGCGTCCGGCCTGTTTGCAGGGGCCGTGGCCGGCGTATGTGGTCCGCAGGGGCACGGCGTAAGGAAAACTAGGGATCATGGTCTTACTGTCTCGTATTCGCAGCAGGCTGACGGCCGGACTGCTCATCAAGGCCATTGGCGTCTATTCGGTTTGCGTGGTCGCCTTGATTTCTCTAGCGATATTGGGTTCCGACGAGACGGATGTTCACCAGAAGGCCGTCATCAAGATGGCGCTGGGCCTGATCCCCCTGTACCGGCTCATGGACCCGGTCTTCTTCGTCAAGAGCCCTTTCCAGTAGTGGGCGGCGGGAACCCAACGGGTTGGGGGTTATGCCGGGGAGCACTACTCCGGGTAGTTGACGAGCGAAAAAAAATCTATGGAAATCCGTTGTACTGGCTTGACTGATTGGTCGATAATGGCTATATAGTCAGAAATGACCGCTTGGTCGGAAATGACGAAATGGTCCTTTCATGCTTGTATATGGCCACCAGAAGCCAAAAACGTGTTGTTCGCACCAGACGCTCTTTGATGGATGCGGGCCTGTCGGCTTTCACCGAATACGGGGTCGACGCCTCCACCATCGAGATGATCACCGAGCGCGCGGACCTGGGCAAGGGCACGTTCTACCGCTATTTCTCGGACAAAGAGACGCTGTTGCTGGCGTTGATCGAGCAGGCGGTGGATGGGCTGTTGGAGGCCATAAAGAAGGCCGTGGGCACGCCCAGGAACCTGGAAGAGGTGTTGCACGGGTTGGTCCGCGGTCACATGGACTTCTTTCTCAACAACCGCGAAGGGTATGTCCTGCTGTTTCAGGGGCGCGTGCTGCTGAAACTGGATCGGGAGGTCGGTGAGATCGGCGAACCGTACCACCGCTATCTGGCGGGGCTGGAGGCCCTGGTGCGGCCGTTCGCTCCGGCGGTCGATCCGGTCAAAGTCCGGCGTCTGGCCTGCGCGGTGGCGGGATTTGTCTCCGGCTTTCTGTCGTTCGCAATGATTGCGATGGACCCTGATTCGCTTGAACGAAATATCGAGCCCATGCGTAAGGCTTTTGTCGATGGGATGATGGCCTTCATGGGCCGCCCGTAAACACTAACCCAATAATGCTCCATCTTGAGAGGACAACCTAATGGCAGCAGCGTATGATGCAGGAGGTGAAGTCTCCTCCAAGCCATCGGCGACGGCGACTATGAACGACGACGAACCTCCGCCGTTGCAATGCAGCATTCCCTTGAAACCGGCCTCTGTCCGCGCGCCCGCGAACCCCGAAGACTGGCGATGGCAGATGGCCAACCGTATCCGAAAGCCCAGTCAACTCTTCGACCGCTTCCCTGCCTTGCGAACGTCTCCGGATCTTGCGCCTCTGATCGGCAAGTACCCGATGGCGATCACGCCTTATTACGCCTCGCTGATTGAGACGCCGGGACCGTCGGATCCCATCTTCCAGATGTGCGTGCCGCAGGTGCAGGAACTGATGGACCCGCCGTTCCTGAGCCCGGATCCCCTGGAGGAATGCCGCGATATGCCCGTGCCGGGCATGGTCCACCGGTACAACGACCGCGTCCTGGTCATTGCGACCACGATGTGCTCGACGTATTGCCGTCACTGCACCCGCAAGCGCGTGGCGGGCACGCGGGAGACGAGCATCAGCCGGCGTCGGCTGGAACAGATCGCCGATTATCTGATGAAGCATCCGCAGGTGCATGATGTGATTATCTCCGGCGGCGACCCGCTGACGATGACCACCGAGCAGATCGAGACGGTGCTGGCGCGTCTGCGGCAGGTTCCGTCCGTGCAGGTGATTCGCATCGGCACCCGCGTGCCGGTTGTGTTGCCTCAGCGGATTACCGACGACGTGTGCTCGATGCTGCGGCGCTACCATCCCATCTGGATCAATACGCATTTCAACCATCCGCGCGAGATGACGGCGCGGGCCGAGGAGGCCTGCCGTCGCTTGGCGGATGCGGGCTGCCCGCTGGGCAACCAGTCGGTGCTGCTGCGCAACGTGAACGACCGGCCGCAGATCATTGAGGAACTGTGCCGGCGTCTGGTTCGGGTGCGCGTGCGGCCGTACTATATGTATCAGTGTGACCTGGTTCGCGGCGTGGAGCATTTCCGCACACCGATCCGGCGCGGCATCGAGATCATGGAGTATCTGCGAGGCCGGCTCAGCGGCTTGGCGATTCCGACGTTTGTTGTGGACGCCCCGCACGGAGGCGGCAAGATTCCCGTGTTGCCGACCTACATGGTCTCGCAGAGTCCGACGCACACGGTGCTGCGCAACTTCGAGGGGATGCTGATCTCGTATCCGGAGCCGTACGATCCGGCGGGGGCGCCCATCGACACGCCCTCGATCGAATCGGCATCGGGGGTTTGGGAACTGGCCGCCGGCCAGGGTAGCCACATTCAGCCGGAGAAGTCCGTGCGGATGACGCGGCGGCTTGCATGCTGTCCGGCCGACAACCAGACCGAAGGCATCGAATGATCCGAATTCAACGGGTCTACAGCTCAGTCCTGCCGATCGACCGAATGCGAATCGAGCAGACGCAGCAGATATTCCGTCGGAATTTCTCCGCGGTGGCGGATTATGCCGACAAGATTCCCGACATGCTGGATCACCCTTTTCGGTACGGATACATCACGATCCTGCTTGTCAGTGAGTCCGCGCTCGGCAAGGTTACGGGCTTTGCGCTGGTGCTGCACCTGCCCGAGGTCAACAGCAGCCTGCTGGACTTTGTCGCGACGGCGACTCATATCCGCGGCGGCGGCGTAGGCAGCGCTCTGTTCGAGGCGGTGCGCGAACTGCTGTTCAGCCACGGCTCGGCCGGGCTTTATATGGAGGCCCTGCCGGATGATCCCAGCGTCGTGAAGGATGCGAAGGTGCTTGCCGAGAATCGCCGGCGTCTTCGTTTCTATGAGAACTACGGCGTCCGTCCCATCGTCAATACGGAATTCGAGACACCTATCGGCGCGGGCCCGGCGCCCTATCTGCTCTACGACGACCTGGGTCGCCATACGCCGCTGCGACGCTCGCAGTGTCGTTCATCCGTTCGGGTCATCCTGCAGCGCAAGTACGGCCGGATCGTCCCGCCGGGGTACATCGAGCGCGTCGTCGAGAGTATCGTCGACGATCCCGTCCGATTGCGCGAGTTCCGCTATGTCAAGCCGGTCGAACCGCCACAACCCCACGCCGCGCGGCTCCAGAGGATATTCGCGCTGGTCAGCGGCGAGTTGCACCAAATCCACCATGTCCGCGAGCGTGGATACGTGGAACGCCCCGCCCGCGTCGGTGCGCTTGAGGAAGCAGCCATGAGCACGGGGCTGTTCAACAAGCTGCCCTACCGGCACTTTGGACGGTCTTATCTTTGTGCGGTTCATGACGGGGACTTCATCGAATACCTCAAAGTCGTCTGTGAAGGGCTGGCGGACGCCAAACCGGTCTACCCCTACGTGTTTCCGATCCGGCGGCCGGAGCGCCGGCCCAGGGACCTGGCCATTCGCGCCGGGTACTACTGTATCGACACCTTCACGCCCCTGGACCGCAACGCGTATCGCGCTGCGCGGCAGGCGGTCGACGTTGCCATGACCGCGGCGGAGGAGTTGTTGACCGGCAGGCGTCTTGTGTATGCGTTGTGCCGACCGCCCGGACACCACGCCGAGCGCAGGAGCTTCGGCGGGTTCTGTTATTTCAACAACGCCGCCGTTGCCGCCGCCGCCCTGAGCCGTCAGGGCACTGTGGCGCTGCTCGATATCGACTACCACCATGGCAACGGGGCGCAGGAGATCTTCTATCAGCGCCGCGATGTCCTCACACAGAGTCTCCACGGCCACCCCAACCATTCCTATCCCTATTTTAGCGGATTCGCCGATGAGCTGGGCGCCGGTCCCGGCAGGGGCTTCAACCACAACTATCCTCTGCCGGAAGGCGCGGATGAGACCGTTTACCTGCAGGCGCTCGATACGGCCCTGGGCCGCATTGAACGGTTCAAGCCGACGTTCCTGGTGGTGTGCATTGGTTTTGATATAATGAAGGGTGATCCGACGGGTTCGTTTGTGCTGACCACGGCATCACTGCGGCAGGTGGGCCGCCGGATTGGACGGCTTGCCTTGCCGACGCTCGTTGTACAGGAAGGTGGGTACAGCCTTCGAAACCTGCGCCGGGGGGCTCCGGCGTTCTTCAATGGTATTGCCGAAACGTTTTCGGCACAGTTCAAAAAGAAGGATTCATGACATTGCAGGAAGCAGAGTTTTCCGGCGGCGCGCCGGCGATTCCCGGAGGCCTGGGCGTGGGTCTTGTTTACGACCTCCGCGACGATTATCTGGCGCAGGGCTACAGCTACGAGGACGTCGCCGAGTTCGACTCGGTCTCCACCATCGACGCGATCGAAGGGGCGCTCAAGAGTCTGGGATGCCGCACCGAGCGGATCGGCAACGGCCTGGCGCTGGCCCGGCGGCTGGCGGACGGGTACCGGCCGGACCTGGTTTTCAGTATTGCCGAAGGCCTGTATGGTCGAAGCCGTGAGGCCCAGGTGCCGGCATTGCTGGAGATGTACGGAGTCAACTACACGTTTTCGGACCCGCTGGTCTGCGCACTGACGCTCGACAAGGCTATGGCCAAGTGCATCGTCGCCTCCGAAGGCGTGCGGACGCCCCGCTTTGTTGTCGTCCGGGAGGCGACGGCCATCGACGGCGTGGCTCTTGAGTACCCGCTGTTCGCCAAGCCCATCGCCGAAGGCACGGGCAAGGGGGTGGACAGCCGCTCCCGCATCCAGAGCATCGACCAGTTGGCGCCAACGTGTCTGCGCCTGCTCAAGCAATTCAACCAGCCGGTCCTTGTGGAGGAGTATCTGCCGGGGCGGGAGTTCACTACGGCGGTCCTGGGTACGGGTCCACGGGCCGAGGTGCTTGGGACCCTGGAGTTTACGATTGCCCCCGGCGCCCCGAGCGACGATTACTCGTTCGAGGTCAAGGAACAATGCGAGACATACGTTCACTACTTCGCCATGCCGCGGGGCCCTCTGCGCGACGAGGTTGAGGCGCTGGCCCTGGCCGCGTATCGGGCGCTGCAATGCCGGGATACGGGGCGGGTGGATATCCGGCTGGATGCCCGGGACAGGCCGTCGTTTATCGAGTTGAACCCCCTGCCGGGGCTTCACCCGACGCACTCGGACCTGCCCATGATCGCCACGGCCGAGCAGATGCCCTATGACGAGTTGATCCAACGTATCGTCGCCAGCGCCCTGGATCGCCGGGAGTCCGCCTCATGCCGCGCCGCACAGTCAGCGTCCTGATCCTCTACAATCAGCCTTTGCAGTCTGATGGCAAGGGTTCGCCGGCGTTTGTTGAGAGCCAGGCGGGTGTACTCGATGAGGTCCGCGCGGTAGCGGAGGCGTGCCGGGCGCTGTGCGTGTCCTACGATACAGGTTTGGTGCGGCGTTTCGACGATGTGGCCGAGGTGTTGGCGGGCAGCGACCACGACGTTGTCTTCAATCTCGTGGAGGGCTTCGAGCATCAGCCGGAGCTGGCCTGCCATGTGCCGTCGCTGGCGGCAGCGTTCGGCAAGGCATGCACCGGCAACGAAACGCCCGGGTTGCTGCTGAGCCTGGACAAGGGCGTGAGCAAGGCGGTGCTTCGTGCGGCCGGTCTGCCTTGTCCGGCGGGTGTGGTGGTCGAGCCGGGCCAATCCGTTCGGCGCAGCAGCCTCTTCGACGGGCCGTACATTGTCAAACCGCTCTCGGCGGACGCCTCGGAGGGTATCGACAACGCCGCCATCGTGCGATCCAAAGGCCCGCGGCTTACCGCCGCCGTGGCCCGCGTGCATGAACAGTTCGCCCAGGCGGCGCTCGTTGAGCAGTTTATCGAGGGCCGGGAACTGAATATCTCGGTCATCAGCCGAAACGGCCGGGCGGAGGTCCTGCCGCCGGCGGAGATTGACTTTTCGGCTTTTGGCCCGGACCAGCCCCGCATCGTGGGCTACGACGCCAAGTGGCGGTCGGATTCGTTCGAATACAACAACACGCCGCGGATTATCCCCGCGCCGTTGAGCCGCCGCCTGGCTGCGGAGATCCGCCGCCTGGCGCCCGCGGCGTGCAAGGCCCTGGGCTGCACGGACTACTGTCGCGTGGACTTTCGGGTGGACCGGTCCAATCGCCCCTTTATCATCGAGGTCAATGCCAACCCGGATATATCACCCGATGCGGGCTTTGCGGCGGCCCTGTCGGCGGCCGGTATCGCGTATAGGCAATTCGTCAGGCTCGCCATCGATAACGCCCTGGCTCGCCGTGCCCAAGCCATGCCTCGCAAGCCCAAGGCAGGCCGCAAGGCCGCCGCTGTCGCAGCCCCTGGCTCGACGGGTGAATCCGCGGCGATTATCCGCCGCCCGCGGGCCTCGGATCGTGGGGCGGTGATGGCATTTCTGGCTCGCAGCCGCCTGTTTCGTCCGGGCGAATTGGACGTGGCGAGAGAGGTCTTCGATGAGGCCTTGACGGCCGGTCCGCAGGGCCACTACCAGTCGTTCGTTGTCGAATCCGACGGCCAGACCCTCGGATGGGTATGCTGGGGTCCGACTCCGTGCACGGTGGCCACGTGCGACCTGTACTGGATTGCGGTTGCCCCCGAAGCCCGCCAGCGGGGGCTCGGCCGGGCGCTGATTGCGTTCGCGGAGCGGGGCATTGCGGCCGCGGGCAAGAGCCTGGTGGTCGTCGAGACCTCGGGCCGACCCGCTTACGAGCCGGCGCGGGCCTTCTATGCGGCGGTCGGGTATGAGCCGGCGGCGACGATTGCGGATTTCTACGGTCCCGGCGACCCCAAGCTCATCTTCACGAAGCGCCTGTCCGCGACCGGTGGCTGACGGGGATGGTCCTGTCTGCCTGGGATGCGTCAAAATCTCTTGCCAACACGGCGTGGGCGACACTACTATGGACGGCGAACGGCCGGTTCGAACCCCCGGCCCAGGATGCACCACGAGTGACTCCCAATCGCCATCGCCTCCTTCAACTGCCGGAAACATGAAGTATGAGAATCGCACTTGCACAGCTGAACGCCACCGTCGGCGATCTGGAGGGCAATTTCAACAAGATGGTCGAGGCATACCGCCGGGCCCTGGACGCCGGGGTCGACCTGCTGGTCTTTCCGGAGCAGTTCCTGTGCGGGTATCCGACGGAAGACCTCCTGCTGAAGCAGCATTTTCTCGACCACAACCTCGAACTCGTCGAGAAGCTCGCGGCGACGTGCCCGAAGTTGACCATCGTGGCGGGATTCGCCGAACCGTTCGGCGGCGGCTGCCGCAACTCGGCGGCGATCTGCCGCGATGGAGAGATCGACGACATCTACGCCAAGAACGCGCTGCCCAACTACGGTGTCTTCGACGAGCGGCGCTATTTCGAGGCCGGGACACGGCCGGTGGCCCTCGAGGTGGCGGGCGTAAGGGTGGCCATGAGCGTCTGCTTCGACATGTGGAACATCGGGCAGCTTACGGAGTTCCTGCGTCCCATTGGGCGATTCGATCTGCTGCTGAACATCTCGGCGTCGCCGTTCCATATCGGAAAGATCGCCAGACGGCGTGAGATCATCAAGCGGTGCGCGGCGGGCTTCCGCTGTGCGGCGGCATACTGTAATCTCGTGGGAGGTCAGGACGAGATTGTGTTCGACGGTCGGAGCATTCTGGCGGATTCGTCGGGACGGATTGTCGCCGAAGCAGCCGCCTTCGAGGAAGACATGCTGATTGCGGACGTGACGGCGATGGATGACGGACATACCCGGATCGAGCCGGTCGG
>DSDB01000636.1 GCA_011057845.1 Phycisphaerales bacterium
CGGCTCTGTCATGCCTGCGCAGGCAGGCATCCAGTACGACTCATGGCCGCCGATGGCCTCCAGGCTCGCTCTGGACCCCATGCCTTCGCAGGGGTGACATCGTTACTTCCTTGCTCAACAGCGATGGTGAACGTTGAAGGACGCAGGCCAAGTGCTTGATTGCCTATCTTGCCTAGATTGCCTAAGTTTGGCTTTGCTTTTCATTTTCGACTCTGGTGTCGGGTGTGGGCCACTGGCTTACGCTTGCGTATGTTGCCCAAGTTGCCTGAGTTTGGGTTTGTTTTTCATTCTTCGGGTCGGGTGGGGGTTGCTGGATACTTGATACTGGATACTCGATGCTGGATTCGGGATTTGGGGCTCTCTCGCCATGTCAGGGGTGTATTATACCCGGTTTGGGTGGGATAGTCAAGGGGCTTGGGCGGCGCCAAAGTATGCCAGTGGTTCACGCCATAGTGCCTAGGTCACGGTCCGAGCCGCGATATCCAGCTCGAGTGCCCGCAGGTAGCCGCCGAGTTCCTCGCATCGACGGACCTGCCACTGGGATTCGGGGCCTTCCTTCATCATCCGCCGGGCCATCGCCAGGTACTCGCTGGAGCCGAATTGCTCGCACTTGTCCTCGATCATCTCGAACAGGCGTTCGAGGTATCGCCGCATCGAGACGACCTCGCCGGATTCGGGCTCGATGAGCTTGCCGTCGAGGGCGAATCGCATGGCCTGGAACCGGTTCTGCTCAAGATATGCGTCATTAAGCACAGCCGGTTCAGCCCCGGCTTCGAAGCGATCCTGGTAAACGGCCATGGCTGCCTGACAGACGGCCGCCAGTGCACAGACCCGCCACGTCTCGGTGGGCAGGTCCAACGCCCGGACTTCCACCGTTCCCAACGGCGGCTGCGGGCGAATCATCCACCAGAGATCGCCCGGGGCCGTCACATCGCCGGCCGCCGCCAGTTTCTCGTAGAACCGCTCCAGGGCGTCGAATGTCTCGAAATAGGGCGGCATGTGCGAGCGGGGCATGGCCCCAAACAGGTGCAGTCGCGTCGATTGCAGGCCCGTCAGAACCCCCTCGTAATACGGCGAATTGGCCGCCAGCGCCGCCAGCGGGTATAACCACCGGCGCATCTCATTCATCACGTACATCGCATGATCGACGCTGCGCATCCCCACGTGGACGTGCAGCCCGAACGCCAGCATGCGCCTGGCGATATACTGGCACTGCTCGCAGACCCACTTGTAATGGGCGTTATTGACGATAGGCATGTTCCGCCAGTCGGCGAAGGGGTGGCTGCCCGCCGCGGTCAGGCGCGACCCGACCTTCTCGCAGGCCCGTGCCAGCCGCCGCCGGGTATCTGTGACGTCGGCCTCCAGTTCCTCGATGGTCCGGCACACCTGGCTCTGCGATTCGAGCACCGTCGTATAGAGTTCGTAGCTGACGCGCTGCCGCAGGTCGTCATCGAGTGTGCCAAGCACGGCGTCGACACACGGCCGTGCATCGCCGCTCTGAGGGTCGATCAGATGGTACTCCTGTTCGATGCCGACGGTGGGAAAGTCCTGATGGACAAAAGGCTTCATTCGGGGAGCCCCTCATTGCATATATGAATAGCCATCGCACACAACATGGCGGCCGCCGGCGGCAGGGCCTGGTCGTTGAAATCAAACGCCGCCTCGTGAAGCCCGGGGCCGTCGAGCCCCATCCCGACCCGAAAGAGCAGCCCCGGCGCGTGCTCCAGGTACCAGCCAAAGTCCTCTGAACCCATGCTTGGGCCGTCCAGTTCCAGCACGTTGTCCTCGCCCAGCAGGGTGATTCCGACCTCACGAAAGACCGCATGGAGCCGCCGGTCGGTTAAGACCGCGGGGCTGTGCCCATGAAAAACGACCTCGCCGGTCATTCCCAGTTCGCCGCAGGTCCGCCCGACAATGGTTTGTATCTCATGGAGCGTGCGGTCTCGAACGGCGGGCGTCAGGGCGCGAACCGTCCCGGACAATTGCCCGCTGTCGGCGATGACATTGGCCTGCTCGCCAACCCTGGCCATGCACATGCTGACGACACGCTCGGCCCCGTCAAGGGCGCTCAGGCGGTCCACGACCCTGGCTGCCCCGATCAAGGGATTGTTCGCCAAGTCGGGTCTGGCGCCATGACCTCCCTTGCCCCTGATATGGATGTGCATCACGTCGCAGGAGGCGAGCATCGTGCCGTTGCGGCAGGCCACGGCCCCAGTCCTCAGGCCCGGCCATGCATGCAGGCTCAGGATAGCATCGGGCCGCGGATCAAGCGCCCCGGCGGCGATCATGGACCGGGCGCCTTCGGCAGTCTCCTCTGCCGGCTGAAACAACAGGCGGATTCGCCCCCTCCAGGCATTTCGAAGCTCCAGGAGAATCGCCCCCGCGGCCGCCAGTGCGGCACAATGGCCATCGTGCCCGCAACTGTGCGAATATCCCGGGTTCTCGGAGGCGTATTCGGCCCCCGTGGCCTCCGGTATGGCAAGGGCATCCATATCCGCACGCAGGATAACATACCTACCGGGCTGCTCGGAATTGATATCGACCAGCAGTCCGGTCCCGGCAACGCCTGTCCGAACCGGCAGCCCCAGGCTCGCCAGCGCCTCCGCGGTGCACCCGGATGTGCGGTGCTCCTTGAAAGCAGGTTCAGGGCTGCGGTGTATCTGTCGGCGCAGGGTCGTGGCCCAAGCGGCCCGCGACCGCGATAGGCGAAGGATTGTCTGCAATAGGTCCGTGTTCATCGTCGAAACGCCGCCGACAGGCCTGGGACGACCGCCAGGGCGTGGCGACGGGCTGCATCATAACGCCCGGCCGGGCCGAATGCAACAAGCCGACGCCGAACCGGGAGAGCCAGACCGTTGCAGCTCTGCCCGAAGTCCGATATGTCGGGGCGGCGTGATACCAGCCGGGTGGGATATATGCCGCTTTTCGCCCATTTGAAGCTGACTGTTTGCCTATGGTTTAGTAAAATGGCCTGTAACAATTCGGCCCGAACAGGGCACTTAATAGGTAGCTGCACGTGGGTACAGCATGACGAACACACCGATGGACTACACCGCACTGGTCGAACAGGCTCGTGGCGGTAACCGGCAGGCGATGGAGGCCCTGGCGGAGGGGATCCGGGGCAGGCTCTATGCGTATGTGTACCGAATCGTGCTGCGTGAGCATTTGGCTCAAGACATAACTCAGGAGACGTTGCTCGAGATGTTCAAAGTTTTGGGAAAACTCCAACAGGCGGATCGCTTCTGGCCGTGGCTGCGGGCGATCGCCTTCAACAAGATTCGCCGTCATCACAGTAAGCTCAAACAGCATCGCCAGGCCGTGGAAGCCGGTTATAGCGTCAATCCGGGAGACTACGAACAGTCGGAAGTGGGCTTGACCGGGATCGTCGCCGACGAACTGAGGCAATTGGTCCTCGGCGCCATGGCGGAGCTTAAACCCAGCCAGCGCAAGGTCTTAACCATGCGCTGCTACGAGGACATGGACTACGGCGACATCGCCCAGTTGATGGGCTGCAGCGAATTGTCGGCCCGGGTGGCGTTCTGTCGGGCGAAGAAATCGCTGGAGCGGGCGTTGTCGCGGCGGGGATTCCACAAGGGCTTTCTGGTTACGGCGCTGGTCGTTTTTGGAAAAATAACCGCCCCCAGCGAAGCCGCAGCCGCCACGATCTCCATCACCGCGGCGACGACCAGCGCAGGGGCGACGGCGGGCCTGATTGCCTTCGCCGGCTCGAAAGCGGCGGTCGTATCGATCGCGGCCGCCGGCGCGGTGGCGGCGGGTGTCGTTCTCATGCCCGGCGGAGTGGATACCCCTGCTCCGGGGTCGGATAAGACGCTGGTCGCCACGAGCCGATCCATCGGGGCGGAAGACGGGCATGCCGGCGAATCGTGGTTCTTCTATCCCGTATCGCCCGATGGGCCCGTGATGATCCGGCGATTCGAGCGGGATGATCACGGGCAACTTTATGCATGTTCCTGGCAGGATGATCGCGCCAGTTATGCCTTTGACCGCGGCCGCAACACCATAAGTATCAATAACTACCCTGTTTACAACAGCGACCTATCGGTCATGCGGCTGCCCACGGACGGCCCGGCGCTGACCGACTTTCTCACGGCGGTTGAAGGTCCGATGAGCCGGGGCGTGGACTATGTCTCGGCGTCGGGCCGGGGTCTGCTGGTCATTGCCGCCACAGGCCATAATGGCGACGGACGGCGGGCCCAGATCATCCGGCACTACAACGTACTCGACGAGGAATACTCGATGTACCAGTGGCCTCCGGGGGCGGCACTGGTCGACAATCGCGATGTGATGCACCGTAGGGGCTGGACGTATTTCAGGGTCTCCGGACGCATAGGCGAGGATGTCGTCAACGGCACGGGCCGCTTGCCGCTGGCCTGTGGGTTGACCGCCGAGCATTATCCCTGGCTTCGGCTGCGGATTGGCAACACATACAGCATTATTGACGATGCCTCCCGGGCCCGCGTCTTCAACGGGCGGGATGAACTCGTCGGCATCTACGCCGGGTTGAGTTTCTTTGAGGGATTACCGCGCCCGTGGATGGGTCTGCACGTGATTGATTCCATCCGCCGCGATGCGGCCCTGGCCGGGTGTCGATTCGAGACCGAAAACTCCTCCGATACAGGCCGTGTGCAGGTCAAGGTGGCCTGCCACGGCGTGATATTGACCTACTCCATCGATATGGAGAAGGATCTCGTTACTTCTATTACCTTGACGCCTCGCGATACGTCCGGCCGTCCGGGGGTTCTGTCCTTCTCCTATATGCAGGAGATGGACGAAACCGTCGGGCAGTTTGAAACGCCCGGGCAAAGCATCTCTGAACGACCCCAACAGACTCGCCTTGGGATACTGTGGCTGGACAAGTGCGCCGGCGCGACACTGTAAGGGCATCATACGCAACAGATGCCGTCCACGTGAGCGATGGCCCGCAAGCGTGCCGTCTACTCGTTGTGTGGAATCGCGGAAATGGTTGGGCACTGTGTAGTTCGTTTGATTCCTGTGGAGCTGAGTGGAGCCTCCGGAAGCCGGCGAGCCGTGCCGGGATGCCCCCTTGAAAAGTGAATATGCGGGCGGGCGGAACCCGTCGGGAGCCCTCGAATCGTGAATCGAGCCTCGAATCTGGCCGATAAAACGACCTGCGGGACTCCGTCCCGCGTGGTCCGTCTGATCGGTTATGGTGATATAATATCGTCGTATGGATCCTGAAAAGGGCTCCACAATCTGTTGGGTGGTGATTCTGCTCTCATTAGCGTGCGCACCGGCGGCGTCGGCAAATATACTCCTGGTCGACGCCGACGCTGTTGGTGCCAATAACGGTTCATCCTGGGCGAACGCCTACAAGTACCTGCAGGACGCTTTGGCTGCGGCGAAACCAGGCGACGAGATTCGCGTCGCACAGGGTATCTATAAGCCTGACCGGGGCGTCGGGGTCACTTCCGGAGATCGGAACGCCAGTTTTCGATTGTCCAGCGGCGTGGCTATAAGGGGCGGCTACGCCGGCTACGGTGAACCGGATCCCGACGCCCGGGATTTTGGCGCCTATCACACCATTCTGAGCGGCGATCTGCTGGGAAACGATGTGGGGCTTGCGGCGTTTGACTTCGAGAATCTTCATGCCTTTGTCACCCAGGCCGAGCGAGCGGACAACAGCTACAGTGTGGTTACGGCCGTGCAGGTGGACCATTCGTCCGTTCTTGAGGGTCTCGTCATCGCTTCCGGGCATGCCGACCACGTCGGCGCAACTGTTGGTGACCGACGGGGATGCGGGGCGGGCCTCTTCATCGACCAGGCCGCTCCGGTCATTGAGCACTGCATATTCGTCAGCAATGCCGTCTATCGAACGGTTTTGTCGGCCCGTGGCGCCGCCGTCTATGTCACCGGCGGGGCGATTTTCCGTGATTGTCTGTTCATCCAGAATGTTGCGTTCGGAGCCAACACCACGGCCGCCGGCGGGGCGGTCTTCCATGCGGGGGGCCAACCGCTCTTCGAGGAGTGCCGGTTCTATCTGAACCGGACCCTTGGGTATGATTCCGACTATTATGGGGGTGCGGTCTACAGCGATAGCGGTCGGATCACGCTTGCGGACGCCGTCTTCATCGAGAATAGCGCCTCGTTCATCGGCGGGGCCGTGTATGGCTCGCCGGGGTCCGTTCTTGAGATCACGGGATCCGTGTTTGAACGAAACACCACGGCGCAGGCGGGAGGCGCTCTATACGGCGAACAATGCACTCTCGACGTGGAAGACTGTGTATTTGTGGACAATGCGGCCGCCGGAGAAGGGGGCGCCGTGGGGGCCCACCTGGCCCGGATAACGCTGGTCGAGAGCACATTCACGGGTAACGAGGCCCAATCGGGAGGGGCTGTGGCGTTCTCGCATTGCACGGAATCCGCCGTGGTCACGGCCTGCCGTTTCGAAGACAATGTGGCGGGCGGCCACGGCGGCGCGCTCTACGCCATCAATAGTGAGCCGGCGTTCACGGACTGCGAGTTTGTCGCCAACGGCGGGCGCTCCGGCGGGGCCGTGCATTTCGAGCAATGCGCGGGCGCGTCTATCGTAGGCGGCGCGTTCACGGGCAATGTCGCGGTCGGCAGCCAATCGCAGGGCGGCGCCATCGCAAGCATCGCATCGGAGTTGATTATTGCCGATGTCCGTTTCACGCTGAATCAGGCGGACGCCGGCGGCGCCGTGTTCGCTCGCGAGGGCACACTCTTGGCGGGCGGTTCGACCTTCAGCCGCAACGTCGCCTCTCAGGGCGGCGCCGTCGTCGGCGACACAACCCATGTGACACTGGGTGACAGCGTTTTTGTGCGAAATCAGAGCTCCAACCAGGGCGGCGCCGTTTGCACCACTGACAGTGGGGTCTCTTTGGTCGGTTGCAGCTTCACCGTCAATACGGCACGGAAGGGCGGGGCCGTATTCTCCCGCAAGGGCGCGCAATGGTCCGCCGACAGATGCTACTTCCTGACCAATGCCGCGGTTGACGACGGCGGAGCGCTGGCTTTGGAGGAGGGGCCTGCCATGCCGGTCATTCGCAACTCACTGATCGCCGGCAACGTGGCGGATGACCGGGGCGGCGCCTTCCACGGACAGGAGTGTAATCTTGTCCTGACCAACGTGACCATCGCACACAATACGAGCAGCCGGGCTGGAGGCCTTTATGCGCATGCCAGCTATATAAGGCTCAACAATTGTATCGTCTGGGGAAATTCCGACAACAGTGGGGCGGGCCTTTCGTCCCAGGTGGATGCAGATGCACCTGTCACGGCCATTCACTGCTGCATTCAGAACCACACCGGGCAGTTCGGCGTTGACGGAAACATCAACCTCGATCCGGTGTTCGCCAACCCTCTGGGCCGCGACTACCATTTGAAACTCAACTCGCCTTGTATCGACGCCGGTGATAACGCGCTCGTTGGCCCGGGCGCGACGGACCTGGACGGTCGTATCCGCATTGTCCGGACCGCCGTGGACATGGGCTGTTACGAGTTTCCCGGCCCATTCAACTGGTATGTGAGCCGGCAGTCCGGCAGCGATACCAACGCGGGTTGGCGGATCGAATCGCCCTTCCAGACAATTGCTCACGCCATGGAGCTGGCCGCCCGGGGCGATACGGTTCTGATCCTGCCCGGTGTGTACACGGAGGAAATCCGTTTCAATGGCAAGGCGGTCACCGTCCAGGGGTTGCCGGTCGACGGGGATATTGCCAGGGTCCGCAACCCGGAGGGTTTCGCGGTTTCCTTCTACAACGGCGAAGGCCCGGATTCGGTGGTCCGAAATCTGATTGTGGCCGACAGCCTCACCGGTGTCTTTGTCGCCGGCAGCGCTCCGTCCATACAGAATCTTACGATCGTGAACAATGCCTATGGTATTGGGACCTATGTCGGCGGGGATCCGAACGTCCGTAGTTGCATCTTCTATAACAACATCGAGCGGGATTTCTACGGGTGCGACGTAACCTACAGCCGGACACAGCGGGTCATTTCGACAGGGGGAAACATCACCGCCGACCCGCTGTTTGCCGACGCCGCGGCGGGTGACTACCATCTGCGCAGCCGACGCGGTCGGTTTCGGGTTTCCGATGGACGCTGGGTGCTGGATACACAGACCAGTCCATGTGTCGACGCCGGAGATCCCAGTGTCTACCCGGATGGTGAGAAGACGCCCCATGGCGGGCGGCTGAACATGGGCGCTTTCGGCGGGACCGCCTACGCGAGTATGAGCGAATGGTCGGTCGCCGGCGACGCCAACTACGACGGCAAAGTCGATTTCTATGATTTTGCTATTGTTCTTGAGAACTGGCTGGCGGATGTGAAAGACCTATAGCAACCCGAGGCGCGAACGGACGGCCATGCGGCACAGCATAGACAATATGAAGCCATCGGCGGGCAGCGTTGCTGTCGCGGTGGCGCTCTTATATGCGTGTGGGTACCTGCCGACGCGTCTTTACGCGGCGCCCGGCGGAGGGCCGTCCCTCATTGCCCACTGGAGGCTCGATGAATCCAGCGGCACTATGGCGAAGGACTCCGTCGGTGGCAATGACGGTTTCGTAAATGGGTCGCTCCAATGGCATCCCTACGGCGGTCGCCTGGACGGCACTCTGGAGTTCGGCGGGGTCAATGAATACATCCATTGCGGCGATGCTGGCGTATTCAACCTGACCGCTGGGATCACCGTCTCGGCCTGGGTCAACATCGGAGAGGTCAGGTACGACTGGCAGGCCATCGTGACGAAGGGTGATTCGGCGTGGCGGCTCTCGACCGCCGCCAGGGAAAGGCGTTTTCACTTTGGTGTGACTGGCGGCCCCGACTACCAGGCCGTCGACGGAAACACGACGGTCAGGGCAAACGAGTGGCGCCATGTCTGCGGGACCTATGACGGCCAGTATTTGCGTTTGTATCTGGACGGCGAACCGGACGCCGCCGCGCTGCCATACACCGGCGGCATAGGTGTGAACGCCTTCCCCGTCCAGATCGGCGCGAATGCCGAGCAGTTGAATCGAAGATGGAAGGGTCTGATCGATGATGTCCGGGTTTACAACGGCGCGCTGACGGCCGCCGAAGTCCGGGCCCTTTACCGGGAGGCCCCGCTGTATGTGGACGCGGATTCGCCGGGCGGCAACGGCTTTACGTGGTCTTCGGCATTCAAGAGCCTGCAGGACGCCCTCGTAGTGGCGAACTGGGGCTGTCGAATCCACGTGGCGTCGGGCCTTTACCGGCCCGACGACGGAGGCGGATGGAGCAGAGGCGACCGCATCGCCACATTTCTTCTCAAGAGCGGCGTACGGGTCCGTGGCGGCTATGCCGGGTATGGGCAGCCCAATCCGTCGGCCCGAGATGTCGTGCTGTTCGAGACGGTGCTGAGCGGCGACCTCTCCGGGAACGATACCGTGCCCGCGGATCCCTGCGAGATGTTCATGGACACGCTTCGCTCGGAGAACAGCCGGCACGTTGTCTGTGCCGTCATGATTGCGGACGCTGTTCTCGATGGTTTTACGGTCACCGCCGGCCACGCCGATGGCAGCGACGGCGCATTTCCGCGTGTCAACAACGGGGCTGGCCTCTTCTGCCGCGACAGCCGTTTAACGGTGTCCAACTGCACATTCAGACACAAC
>DSDB01000634.1 GCA_011057845.1 Phycisphaerales bacterium
AGGGGAAAGACGTCGGAGTCGGTGCGGTTCTTCTCGATCATCTCGGTCAATCGGCGGGCAAAGTCGGGGCTTGCCTTCGCCAGGTTGTTCTTCTCGCCCATGTCTTCGGCGAGGTTGTAGAGTTCGACATCGAGCCAGGGTTTGTTGCGCAGGGCCTTCCAGTCGCCGACGCGGATGGCCTGTTGGCCGTTGAGCTCCCAGTAGAGGTATTCGTGCTGCTTCTGGTTATCGCGACCGAGCAGGGCAGGGAGCATACTGACGCCGTCGATGTCCTGGGGGATCTGGCGGCCGGTGAGTTCACAGCAGGTCGGCAGAAAGTCCCAGAAGGCCGAGACGTGGTCGCTCGTGCTGCCCGGCTTGATGCGGCCGGGCCAGCGGGCGATGAACGGAACGCGGATACGGCCTTCATAGACGCTGCCCTTGAGGCCGCGGAAGGGGCCGGCACTGTTGAAGAAGGTCGGGTCTGAGTCGCCGGCGAATGTCGGGCCGTTGTCGCTGGTGAAGATGACGAGCGTGTTGTCTTCGAGGTTGAGTTCCTTGAGCAGGGGGAATTGGGTTTGTTTTGCAGAATCGGGGCGTTCTGTGAAAATGGGCAAAGTTGGGGGGCTGGGTTGGCACGGTTGGCATGGTTGGCTCTCCCCGGTGTCTTGCTGCGATCCGTGTGTCTGATGTGTCTGAGGGGGCATTATATCCGATTGGCGAGCGATTGTCAAGGATGGGTGCCGGGGGCGGGGTTTTTTGGGCTTGTCAGGGGGGGATAGGTTGGCCTATAGTGGCCGCGGTCGTTCTCGTCGGCTGGTCGCGGCCCGGCTGGCGGGCGGATTGAAAGCCCATTGAGCAAGGAGATGGACGTGGGTAATCTGAACAGTGCTGATTACGTCGTTATCGCCGTCTACTTCGCGATCCTGGTCGGGCTCGGGCTGTACCTGAAGAAGCGGGCGTCGGCGTCTCTGGAGGACTATCTGCTGGGAGGACGGCGACTGCCGTGGTGGGCGCTGGGGGTTTCGGGGATGGCGTCGTTTCTGGATGTGACCGGAACGATGCTGATCGTGTCGTTTCTGTTCATGCTTGGGCCGCGGGGGCTGTTCATCGAGTTTCGCGGCGGGGCGGTGCTGGTGCTGACGGTGTACATGCTCTGGGCGGGCAAGTGGCACCGGCGAAGCGGCTGTATGACGGGGGCGGAGTGGATGGCGTTTCGGTTCGGGGAAGGGCCGGGCGGGCACGCGGCGCGGATTCTGCGTGCGGTGGCGGAGGTGATCTTCGTGGCGGGGATGCTGACGTACATGGTCAAGGGCGTGGGACTGTTTCTGTCAACGTTTCTGCCGTTTTCGCCGCTGGTCTGTGCGTTGATCATGGTTGGCGTGGCGACGGTGTATACGATGGTCTCCGGGTTCTACGGGGTGGTGTTCACGGACATCTTCCAGTCCGGGATCATCCTGATCGCGGTGATCAGCATATCGGCGCTGGCGATTGTCAAGATGGGGGGACAGGACATCGGGGCGCTGGCGCATGAGGTTACCGGGGCTGAGCAGTGGCTCAGTTCGTCTCCGCACTGGAGGACGCCTATGCCCGCGGGGTATGAGGCTTACAGCCATCTGGCGATGTTCGCGTTGTTCTATTTGATGCGGAACATTCTCAACGGAATGGGTACGGGCGACGATCCGAAGTATTTCGGGGCGCGGAGCGACGCGGAGTGCGGCAAGCTGACGTTTCTGTGGACGTGGCTGATGATGATCCGCTGGCCGATGATGATGGGATTCGCGGTGTTGGGGCTGTTCCTGGTGCAGGGGATGTTTCCCGACCAGGCGGTGCTGGGGCAGGCGGCGGAGTTGATTAAGCAGCACGTCGGGACCATCGACAAGAGCCGGTGGGCCGATACGGTGGCGGGGATCATGTATCATGCGGAGCGTTACCCGCCACAACTTGTCGAGGGCTTGCAGAATCTGCTGGGGGCCGGCTGGGTGGATAAGCTGCGGCTACTCAGCTACGAGGGCGGTGTGGATCCGGAGAAGGTCCTGCCGGCGGTGATTTTGTACCACATTCCGATGGGATTGCGGGGGTTGCTGCTGGTGGCCCTGATCGCCGCTTCGATGTCTACGTTCGATTCAACGGTGAACAAGGGGACCGGCTTTTTTACTCGCGACATTTATCAGCGGTATCTGCGGCCGGGCGCGGGCAACCGCGAGTTGATCTATGCGAGTTGGGCGTTCGGGTTCGGCGTGGTGGCGCTGGGGTTCCTGCTGGCGTACAGCGTCAAGAATATCAATGACATCTGGGACTGGATCATCATGGGACTCGGCGGCGGGATGATCGTGCCGATCTTCCTGCGGTTCTACTGGTGGCGGTTCAATGGGGCGGGATTCGCCGTGGGAATGGGGGTGGGACTGGCCGGGTGTCTGGTTCAGCGGGCGCTGTGGCCGGGGCTGGACGCGCGATTGCAGTTTGGTTCGCTGATGGCTATCGGGCTGGCGGGGAGTCTGCTGGGGACGTATCTGAGCGAGCCAACGGAGCGGACGGTGCTTGAGCGATTCTATCGCAAGACGCGGCCGTTCGGTTTCTGGGGGCCGTTGCGGTCGATTCTGTCGGATGATGTTCGCCAGGCGATGGTGCGGGAGCATCGCCGCGACCTGTTGGCGCTGCCTTGCGCCCTGTGCTGGCAGTCGACGCTGTTTCTGCTGCCGATGCAGATGATCATCGGGACGTGGAGGGCCTTCTCGATTACACTGGTTATCTTCCTGGCGTCGCTGGGGGGATTGTATCTGTTGTGGTATCGCCATCTGGGGTCGCTTGATTCTGGCGGCTCGAATGAATGATACTGAGTCCTGGAGCATACATGGCCAAGAGTCAACGCAACATCCATCTGCTTTGCAACGCCCACCTGGATCCGGTGTGGCTGTGGGAATGGGAAGAAGGGGCCGCCGAGGCGATTTCGACATTTCGCACGGCCGCGGAGATGGCGGAGAAGGACAAGGCCTTCGTCTTCAACCATAACGAGGCCATCCTGTACAAATGGGTCCGGGAGTATGAGCCGGCCTTGTTCGAGCGAATCCAACGGCTGGTGAAGCTGGGCAAGTGGCACATTATGGGCGGGTGGTACTTGCAGCCGGACTGCAACATGCCGAGCGGGGAGTCTTTCATCCGGCAGATACTGTTGGGCAGGGCGTTTTTCAGAAAGCATTTCGGGGTCGAGCCGACGACGGCGATCAATTTTGACCCATTCGGCCATACGCGGGGGCTGGTGCAGATACTGGCCAAGTGCGGCTATGATGCGTATCTGTTCGGACGGCCGGACCAGAATGACTGTCCGCTGCCGGCCGACGATTTCGTGTGGGTCGGCTACGATGGCTCGGAGGTGATGGCGACGCGATTCAAGGGGTGGTATAACTCGCCGCTGGGCCATGCGGCCGAGAAGGTCGCCAAGTGGGCGGTGGACTATCCGGAGGCATCGCCGGGGCTGATTCTGTGGGGGGTTGGCAATCACGGCGGCGGACCGTCGCGCAAGGACCTGCGGGATATCAACGCCCTGATCGCCCGGACGAGAGAGCCGAATATCCTGCATTCGACGCCCGAGGCGTATTTCCACGAATTACAACGTCGCCGAACCGCTCTGCCGAGGCACCGCAAGGACCTCAATCCCTGGGCGGTGGGTTGCTACACGTCGGCGATTCGCATCAAGCAGAAGATGCGGCGGCTGGAGAATGAGATCTATTCGCTGGAAAAGATGGCTTCGACGGCGGCGGTGCAGGGGCTGATGGACTACCCGGCCGGCGAAATCCACGAGGCCCTTTGCGACCTGATGACGGGCCAATTCCATGATATTCTGCCGGGCTCTTCGATTCAGGCGGTGGAAGAGGCATCACTGAGGTTGCTCGATCACGGCCTGGAGATGGTCGCCAGGGCCAAGGCGCGGGCGTTCTTCTCGCTGGCCTCGGGCCAGAAGCGGCCCCGCGACGGACAGATTCCAATCCTGGTTTACAACCCGCATCCGTTCAAGGTCCTCGGGCTCGTCGAGTGCGAGTTCAACCTGCCGGATTTCCAGCCGCCGGAGGTTTTCTACGACGTGCAAGTGCGCGGCGGAAATACCGATCTGCCGACGCAGGTGGAGCAGGAGGCGTCGAATCTGGCGGTGGACTGGCGCAAGCGCGTGGTCTTCCATGCGGAGCTGGCGCCGGGCGTCATGAACCGCTTCGATTGCGTGCTGATGCAGAAGAAACGCAAGCCCTCGCCTCGGCTGAAGGCCAGACGCGGCCTTATCCGGTTTGCAACGAAGGACCTGAACGTCACGATCAATACGCGGACGGGGCTGATCGACCGCTGGCGGGCTCGCGGGGTCGATCTGGTGGCGGGCCGGGCATTCGAGCCGCTCGTGATGAAGGACAACGCCGACCCGTGGGGCATGACGACGCGGAGCTATCGGAAGGTGGTGGGGCGGTTCAGGCTGATGCGTCGGCCGGATGCGGCGCGATTCCGCGGTCTGGATTGCGACACGATTGATCCGGTGCGCGTGATCGAGGATGGGGCGGCCAGGAGCGTGGTGGAGGCGGTGTTCGCCTGGGGGGATTCTTTTGTGTGTCAGCGGTATCATCTGCCCAAGCGGGGGACGCAGATTCACGTTCAGACGCGGGTGATCTGGAATGAGAAGGACCGGATGCTGAAGCTGTCGATTCCGGTGCGGCCGGGCAGTTGCCGGTATGTGGGACAGGTTGCGTGCGGGACGGGCGAGTTGCCATCCAACGGCGACGAGGCGGTGGCTCAGAAGTGGACGGCCGTGGTGGATGATTCGCGCAAGACGGCGCTGACGTGTATCAACGACGGCATCTACGGGTCTGACTTCTCCGAGGACGGGCTTCGACTGACGCTGCTGCGGTCGCCGGCGTACTCGTGCCATCCGCATGACGGCCGGCTGATGACGCCGGCGCAGGACCGGTTCACGCCGCGGATCGACCAGGGCGAGCGGCTGTTCCACTTCTGGCTGGACGGCGGCAGGGCGGGCGAGCGGCTGCGGCATATCGACCGCGAGGCGCTGGCCAGGAACGAGCGGCCCGTGGCGCTGTCGTTCAATCCGCCGGCGCAGGGAGTCCTGCCCAGGCCGCTGGCGGTGCTCAGCGACGATGTCGTGCAGATCATGGCCATCAAGCAGGCCGAAAACGGCCGCGGACTGATTATTCGCCTGTTCGAGCCCACCGGACGCGGACGGACCACGACCCTGACGCTGCCGGCCTTGAAGAAGAAGATCAGGGTGGAACTGGGCGGGTTTGAGATACGAACCCTGCGGATCGACCCGCGGACGGGCAAGCATGTTGACGCGGATCTGCTGGAGCGGATTTTGCGGAGGTGAGTATATGTTGTGTCACTGCACCATATGTGTTGGAGGAATCTGCGCCATGATTCGATATGCCGTCAGGTGGGTCGTCCTGCTGGGGCTGGTGTGG
This sequence comes from Phycisphaerales bacterium, assembly GCA_011057845.1. Taxonomy (GTDB): domain Bacteria; phylum Planctomycetota; class Phycisphaerae; order Sedimentisphaerales; family Anaerobacaceae; genus UBA2266. The sequence goes on from DSDB01000634.1 coordinate 5,433, forward strand.
CGAGCAGCGGCGTGTGTTGGGGCGCCGGAGACGGTCGTGGTTTACGATCTACGGTATACGCTGGGGATTGACACGGGCGATGCGGGGCAGGTTTGCATGGCATGGGATCATTGTCACGCGGTCGCGGCGCTGCAGGGGCTGGTCAATCGCGATGGGCCGCGGCTCTATCTGCGGTTCGTCGAATCGCAGCACCGGCGGGGCAATATCGATGACTACTGGCTGGACATGATGCGGCGGCCGGGCGAGTGGCTGGAGGCCGCGGCGGTGGAGCAGGTCAGCGGGATTGAGTCGTTGGTGGAGCGTTTTCGCTCGTATATTGAGGGGGGGGTGGTGTATGACCCGGCCGTGGCGGCCACGAGCAACGTGGCCTCGGCCGTGGCGGGCGTTGAGAGGCTGCTGCCGATTCGGTATGACACATCGCAAGCGAGCCTCTACAGCAGGCTGGTTCTATCCGGGCCAAAGCTGGCGGTGCGGCGGCGGCTGATCCATGAGGATGGCTCGTCGATGTTCACCGGCCGCGGCAGGATACCCGGTACGGACCTGCCTTCGACGGGCTCGGCCAAGTGCGATGCGTACCTGTGGATGAAGCACCACTACATGGACACAGGGCGTTGCGATGGGGCGTGGGGGGCGTATTACCTGGACCAGTACTGGAGAAAGCTGCCGCGGGCGACGGTGCTCAATCACCATTGCCTGACGAATCATGACTTCTTCATTGCCAACAAGGCGTGGTTCTTCGACCTGCACGTCTGGGGCGATGAGGCCCCGGTGGATGATCCTGCCCAACGGCCGGGCACGGATTTGGAGACGCTCAAGGCCCTGTTGCTCAGTGCTTACAAAAACGGCGGCCGCGAGCGGATGATCCATATCGGCGGTTTCGTGCCGTGGGCACACAAGTACACCAGCCACGGACGCGCAGGCGGCCGGCACGACCCGGTGCCGTGCGAGTGGGAGTATGGGAAGGTCATCAGTGCGTATAACGGGTTCATGGATGCCGATGCGGTGGGGTATGGGGCGATGGCGAATGCCTCATTTTTCATGCACTATCCGCTCAAGCAGCAGTATCCGCAGACGTGGGTGAGCCGGGAGGAACTGACCGAGCGGGGGTATCTGACGGCCGATGGCAAGGTGAACTTCGACGGACGGGAGTTCATGGTCTTCTACGTGGGCGACTACGACTGTGCGGCGTGGCTGTATCAGCGGATGCCCGATATATGGGAGGACCCGAACCGCGGCAAGCTGCCGCTGATGTGGTGCATCAGCCCGATCCTGGACCGCCGAGCGCCGATGGCGATGGATTACCTGCGGCGCACGGCCACGGCGAACGACTACTTCGCCGCGGCCGACAACGGGGCCGGCTACTGTGAGCCGGGGATGCTGCAGGAGCCGAGGGGGATTTCGGGTCTGTCCAGCGGGCTGGACGCATGGGGGCGGCACTGTGGGCGATATTTCGATAAGTGGGGGCTGAGTATTACGGGGTTTATCATCTATGCCCACGGGCCGGAACTGAACGAGGCGGGGCTGGACTGCTATGCCCGCTTCAGTCCGAACGGCATCGTGCCGACGGGCGGCCCGGCTGTGATGCTGCATAAGAACATGCCGGTGCTGCGGCACGACCACGACATCAACGAGGGCGACCCGGCCGCCGCCGCCCGACACGTCGTCCAGCGCGTGGCCGCCCGCCGTGCCGAGGGCCTGCCCCCGTTCCACTGGTTCCGCAACATCCTCAAGAGCCCGACCTGGTACGTCCGGACGGTCGACGAGGTCCACAAACTCAATCCCAACATAGAACTACTCGACGCCCCAACGTTCTTCGAACTTCTGCGTATCCATCTAACCACGGATTGACACCGATTTACGCGGATTCCTCTTTCACACCGATTAACACGGCTTGTGGCACTTCCTGCTTGGAGGGCAAGGCGTGTACAGCCAGGCTGACTCTGCCGCATTTGAAGATTGACCATGTGACGCGGACGAATATCGTGGAGAAGACGCTGGGGGCACAGGCGATCCGATCTATACGCCCATCTGGGGCGCGGCCGCGCCTGCAAGTATAATGTTCGCCGCTAAAAGACCAATCCCAGGAACAGCAGCAGCATACCCACGCCGGCCGCCCCAAGCGTCAGCCGTGTCCACCGGTCGTACCGCACGACCTCCGGGTGCGCGTCCTCGAACTCGTGATACATCTCGTCCAGTTCCGGGTCGCGGGGCTTGATCTTCATGCGCACGACCAGATGCCCAACCGCCCCGGCCGAGAACAACAACCCGCCAGCAGCAATCAGCAGGAGTCTCATGCCCGAATCCTACCCGTTCTCTCGCCCCTATGCAATCCCAATGCTCAGAAGGCGAAGGGCCGGGTGACGGTTTCTGTCATTGCGCTTTTGGGGTCCTTCGGATCTGCATCGTCTATCGTCTATCGTCTCCCTACGGCTGTCCCCAGGACCCGCCAAGTATCGCCAGGTCCCCCATATCCACCCGCCCATCGCCCGTCAGGTCCGCCCCGTCACAGCCGCCCGTCAAACCGCAATCCTCCATCAACCACCGCCCCGCAAAATACCCCATATCCTCGAAACTCACCCCATCCGGACACAGCAAATCCCCCGCCGGTATCGACCACCGCAACCGGGGATAATTAGTCCCTTCACAAATCGCCCAAGTCTGCCCAAAATCCCACCCCGCATCCAGGAACGTCGAACGCATCTGCATCTGTTCCGTTGTCCTGCCGGCGGCCATGGTACTGACGGTCGTCTCGGATGTCTCCGTATCCCAGAAGTTTCCCTGGCCTCCAGTGATCGAGCGTCCGCAGAGACCACCCACGTACTCAATTCCCGCTGGCTTACCGGTTGAATAGCAGTGAGCGATCTTGCCCAGGTGGACTCGTCCCACCAGCCCACCGACGGCCCTGCTCCCGTTAACCGCCCCCGTCGCATAGGAATTGACAAACGTACCGTCATACTCGTGCGCGTACCCCACCAGACCGCCGACGTTCTCGGTGCCACTGACGGTTCCCGTCGCGTAGCAGCAGGATACGTGGTAAGAGGTATAGCCCGCGAGTCCGCCGACGTAGTCGCCCGTTCCGCTCACGCACGCCGCCGCAGAGCAGAAGTGGAGCGGGGTCCCGTGACTGTATCCCACGAGCCCGCCAACATAGTGGCCTGTCCCCGCGACCTTCCCCGCGGCATCGCAGGCCACGGTTTGGCCATCATCGCAGTGCCCGATCAGGCCGCCGACCTGCCCGGAACCGGTTACACTACATTCCGCATAGCAATACTCGGTCGTACCACGGTAGCTTCCGCCCACAAGGCCGCCGACACGCCAGCCTGTTCCGACTACGGTCCCCGTCGCACGGCAGCCGGTAATACGGCCAATATCGTTGAACCCCACCAGCCCGCCTATGTCGCCGCGACCCCGTACGTAGACATTCACGACAGTCAGATTCTCGATCCGACCCCCCAGACCCACATACCCGAAGGGGCCTACGCAGTCATCCCCCGGCCGATTGATAACGATATTGCTGATCGTACGGCCGGCACCGTTGAATGCCCCCGTAAAGGGTACGGTGTTGTCGCCGACCGGCGCCAACAATTCGCCTGCTGCGTCGAGATTCGACGTCAGGACAAACCGCTTGTCCCAGTCGCCGGGGGTGCCGATCAACTCCTGGAGATCCGCCGTCGTCCCGATTCGGTATGGGTCGTCTTCCGTCCCGTCGCCTCCGGAGTATGTCCCCGTCGGCGGCCACCACTTCAGCCGTGGATAGTCGGTTCCCTCGTCAATCGACCACGTCAGCAGAAAATCCCAGCCGGCGTCCGAAAACGTCGAGAGCGTCTGCATCTCACGGGTCGTCCTCCCAGTCCCCATCGCGCTTTCGATCGTTTGGGACGCCCCTATATCCCAGAAATTCCCTGTATCCTCATAACCGCCGCCCGTGGTGACGCCGCCACACAGCCCGCCGACGGATGCTGCGCCCACCGGCCGGCCGGTTGAATAGCAGTGATTCACTTGCCCCCGATGATTCCACCCAAGCAGTCCCCCGACAGCGCCGTTGGCGTGTACATACACCATTGCATAACAGAATCTCAGAGATGTGTAGTCGTTATACCCAACTAACCCTCCGACCAACTCGTTTCCACTGACACATCCGGTTGCATAGCATGAGGTGATCGTGCCGCCGTAGTTGCGCCCCGCCAGG
>DSDB01000262.1 GCA_011057845.1 Phycisphaerales bacterium
CATCCATATCCGCTGTGTCAGCGCCAACCAGTGGACGATGATTGAGTCGAGGTCCATCAGATACGGCTCAGCGCCGACAACGAAGACATTCGCATACTTGAGATCGCCGTGGCTGATGTGGTGTCTCGTCAGGCCATCCATCATCCGGCGAATCCGGCTTGCCATCCGGGCCTTGTCGCCTTCTGAGACGGCGTCGCTCGTCAGGTAGAGGTAGAGGTTGCACCCGTCAAGACACTCGGTGATCAGGTAGCAGTCATATAGCAGCCCCCATGCGTAGCGTTCCACGTAGGCCAGCGGCTTCGGCGTATGAATGCCGAGCATGGCCAGGCGGTGGCCATTGCCCCACGCCCGCCTGGCCCGGGATCCTTTGAGGCCCTGTCGCAGGGAATGAAACGCCCCCCGATGGTTGAAACGCTTGACGACCACATCGCGGCCGTTCCACTTGACGCGGGAGACGTAGCAGGTATGGCCCGACTTGAGCACCTCGCCGGCCTCCATCAGGCGGTCCATCGACTTGACCAGCTCGCCTGCGTCAGCATCTTCGATGAACCCGCGGTCGAACATCCCCTGCCAGCCGGGTCCCTGGACCCGCCGGTGGCGTCGGTTGGTCCGCATGCACTTGCGAAGGCTTCGCTGAATCTGCCGGCGGCGTTGGCGGTCTACCTGTCGCAGGAAAGCCGCGGACATCTCCGGCGAGGTCTTCCAACCTCTGGCCCGGCAATACACATCCAGCAGTTGCCGGAAGTCATCGCTACCGGTGGCAAACAGCGAACATGCCAGTAACGCCAGATTCGACAGGCTTGCCGCCCGAGGGACCGGGCCGGACGACAGCCTCATACGGCCGGGATCGAGTGCGACGACACGGTCATTGGCCAGCAGGAAGTTGCCCAGGTGCAGATCCTCCTGTAGAACGCCTTTTTCGTGGTGCCCGGCGAGTGTCGTACAGAGCCTGACGAGTAGTTCCACGCGGCGCAGCGGATCAGCTTCGGTCGAAAATTCGTCTTCCGCCGAGCGGCTTGCACCGATCAACTCCTGTACGAGCACCGACGCCTCGTCGGCGGTTTGCCCCTGAAACAGCGGTTCTGGCGCATCCAGACCGCGGTCGCGAAGTGCCCCTAGTGTCTTCCATTCTCTCTGGCGTTGCCCAGGCCCCTTGAACCTGTCGCGGAACACCTTGGCGACCACCGGCCGGTCGCCCCACAGACCTTCATAGACCACGCGGGAGCCCGGAACCTCACGTAGGACTCGCTGGCAAGTGATGGTTTGCGTCCTGCCGGATTTACCCGCAACCCGCACATCGAGTTGAAACGGAAGTTGCACCATGCCAATATGGATTCCTTGAGTTGTGGTCGGTCGGGTCAGCGTCCGATGATGGTGATGCCCAGCCGCGCGGCCAGCGCCACGGTCTGGGGCTTATCGATGATGATGGTGCGATTGGCCTCGAGCACCAGACACGTTCCGCCCATCTCGGCCAGCGATGTGATCGTATCAGGCCCCACACAGGGCACGTCCATCCTCATATCCTGGTCGGGCTTGGCCGCTTTGAGCAGGGTCCAGCCGCCGGAACGGCAGAGTTGTCCGGCGCGTTTGATCATTTCGGCGGTGCCTTCAATGGCTTCGACGGCGATGACCTCCTTCTCCCGAACCGCCAGGGCCTGGCCGATGCCCAGGTCCGCAAGCTTTCGGACAAGGTCCCAGCCGAATTCGATATCCCTTTCGATGGAGGGCTTCGGCGGAGTGCCCGTGATAAGGCCCCCCGTGGTCACGTGCTCCTTGCAGTACATCGTCGAATCCTCCAGAATGATTCCGCCGCTGGCCAGTTCGTCGGCGATGGCGTCAAGAAACGTGGCCGACAGCCGGTCCCGGTTTCGCAGTCGCCAGTGGTAAATCCGAACCGCCCGCCAGTCCGGCAGAAACCGCAATATCCGCCACGGAGTGAACATGTCCTTCTTCGAGACCTTGCCCACCATGATGGTCGTGGTCACACCGTACCGGCGCAGCTTGCGTATCCAGGAACCCAAACGGGCAATGGCCACGGGGTGAAATACGTCCACCTCACGGGCCAGAGAACGGTCCACCGCCCCGGCGATCCCCACACAGATCACACGCAGACCGGCCGCTCGGGCCCCCTCGGCCACCAGAAACGGCAACCTGCCGCCCCCGGCGATCAGGCCAAGCACACATCCATTTTCCATTGCCGATGACCCCGCCATCAATCTGTACCGACGCCCGCTACGGCTTCGCTTCGGGCGACGGGTTTGCGGTCTCCCCCGTCAGTCTGTCCAGCCGGCTCTGCAGTTGACGGAGGTTCTGCCTCATCTCCGGCAGGTACTGGATCATTCCATAGGCCCGCTTGCCCTGGTTGGCGTCAATAGCGGGGGCGCCGAGAACCACCTGGCCATCCGGCACGTTGTTGATGACACCGGCCTGCGCGGCGACGGTCACGTTGTTTCCAATCGTGATGTGCCCGACGATGCCGACCTGCCCGCCGATCACGCAGTGATGGCCCAGCGTCGTGGAACCGGCAATGCCTACCTGGGCCACGAGCAGACAGTGCGGACCAATCTTTGTTCCATGACCGATGGTGACCAGGTCGCCGACCTTGGTCCCCTGGCCGATGACCGTGTCGCCCAGCGTGCCGCGTTCGATGCCGCAACAGACGCCGATTTCCACGTCGTCCTCCAGGACGACCACGCCGATCTGGGGGATTTTGTGGTGCAGGCCCTTGTGGCTGGCGTAGCCGAACCCATCCGTGCCGATGACGGAGTTCGCATTGACGATCACGCGGTTGCCCAGCTTGCAGCCGTCATAGATCGTCACATTCGGGTAGATAATTACATCGTCGCCGAAGGAGACGTTCTCGCCAACGAACACGCCCGGGTACAGCACGCAACGGTCGCCGATCTTCGCGCCGTCCGAAACCGTGACGAAGTCGTTGACGTTGCAATCCACGCCGATTTTCGCGGTATCCGCGATGGTCGCCCGTGAACTGATGCCGACCCGCTTGTGCCGCCTGTGCCCGTGTAACAGCACCATAATCTGCATGAATGTATAGTAGGGGTCTTCGGCAATCAGCAGGGGAACGACGGCGTCGGTCGTCTCCTCGCCCACGATGACGGCCGTGGCCCTGGTGGACTTCAGATCGCGGTAATACTTACGGTTGACCAGGAAACTGATATCGCCCTCGCCCGCGCGATTCAGCGTTGAGGCCGCCTTGATGACAACATTCGCGTCGCCGATAACCCGTCCGCCGACATACTCGGCCAATTCACCCAGCGTCTTTGCCATGAGAACACCTTTTGCTTAGCATCTAACCTGAGACAACTCAACATCCGACTGCTTGCCGCTTCTTCGCGGCCACCGGTATGATTATAACCTATCGGCAGCCTCCGTCAACGCTCCAATCCTCCGAGTCGCCCCTATGGCCCTGTGGCCGCTCGTTGAGTCCTATAAAAGGAGCCCTGGATGCTAAGAGGCGGTTTTCAGTGCCGTTTCGACCACTTGGCGTTGCACGCCGGGGTCGGCTTTGTGGGCAAAATCCGGTCCCCGGTCCCGGATTATGGCCACGGATGGCCCCGCGGGAGCATAGACAGCCGGGTCGGTCGGCCCAAACAGAACGACCGTCGGTACGCCCAGCCCGGCCGCCAGATGAGCCGGGCCGCTATCGTTGCCCACGAAAACCGATGCGCCGCTGAGGGTCGCCAGGACGTCTGCCAGCGGGGCCTCCCGCAAGCAGGCCGCCGCGGCCGCAATCCGACTTATCTGCGCCTCGCCGAACCGGGCCACCTCCGCCGGACCGAGGACGAACAGAACCTCAAAGCCCTGCTGCGCTAACTCCGACGCCACCGACAGGTAGTTGTCCGGGTGCCAGCATTTCTCCCGCCCGCCGCTGCCGGGATGAATGATGGCGACACGCCCGGCCGACGCCACGCCAAGCTCCGCCAACAACTGCTGCCCGCGGCGGCAATCCGCCGGTGTGGCCTTGATGAGTCCGGCGCCACAGCCCGTTTCCGGCATCTCAATAGACATTCCACATTGTTGGACAAACTGCCGGATCAGCCAGGCGGACATCCGTTCGGGACCATCCGCCGCAGGCCCCGCGTCGATGGTGACCACCTCGGCGCTGTGGCTGCAATTGGCGGTGAAAATGAGGTTCTGCTCAAAATCACCGCCCGCGGCCCCCATGAAGCTGGCGATCCATGAATAATCGCAAAAAGCGGTAATCAGCGGGTCGGCGTCGGCAAGGTCAAAATCGCCGGCTCGGCGAAAGAGCCGGTGCAGATCAAGCGACTCGATCGACCGCACACCATCGATGCAGCTGCGGCCCGACAGGATGCTGATGTAGTCCATGTGTCCGATCAGATCCAGGCCTCCCAGTCCCAGCGACTCCTTCATAAACGCCGCCAGCGGGAGAGTCAGGATGCAGTCTCCCATCGCGCCGGGTTGCAGAATAGCCCCACGATGCGCCTTGCGGGCCGCAGCGGCGTACTTCTCCCGAAGTATGTTCATGATGTCATCGGACTTCTCGGACGTCATGGCAATGTCGGCGACGGTGCATTCGGCCCGCTTTCAGTCCTGCGGATACAGGATGATCCGGTCGTGGATGACCATGACGAGGTCATCTTTGCCGTTTCCGGTCACGTCGGCGATGACCAGTTCTCTCGGCTCGATGCCGGCCCGCGGGGTCAGACGCTGCTCCTGATAGCTTTTTTCCTCAAATATCTTGAAACGCATCGCCGGCACGGGTCGAACATCGCCGTCGAGTGCGAGGATCTCCATGTAACTGTTGCGGGAATCCAGCATCACCAGGTCGGTCCAGCCGTCTCCGTTGACGTCTCCGGCGGCCAGATTGCCATACGCACCGTTCTTGATGAGGGTCTCATAGCCGAATCGGCGGTCCAGGGTTCCCCGGTAGCCGTCAGCCGTCGGCGGCGTCACGACCGCGAATTTCGCCCCGTCAAAGAGCAGGACACTGTGTTGCGACCCGCCGGTCAGCGGCGCCGAGAGTATCTTGAGGTGTGTCGCGGCATTCCATGACCCCACGTCGAGCGCACGGGACAGTCGGTAGGTGTTGTCCGCTCCCGCGTCGAGAATCTGGAGTTTGCCCTTGCGGCCTTCCAGAAGCAGGATGGACGGTCGGCTCGATGGGCCGTTCCAGGCGAAGGCGGCGACCGCCAGCAGTTCGTCGTCGCTGCCGGAGGCGTTGTACTGATCGACCACCTTCCACTGCTCGGCGCCTTCGAAGACCAGGCTGCGGGCAAAACTCTTCTGCGCCACCAGCAGTTCATCGCCTTGGCGTCCGTCTACGTCGGCCTTGAACACCGTGCGAAGCTGCGCATCCTTGAGCAGGCTCATCCTCGCCTGCGGGCGGTCCACAATCTCGAAGCGCCCCGCCTCCACCTGCCGCGCCAACACGGGCAGTTCATAACTCGCAAAGATCAACACATCCGGCAGGCCATCCTGATCGACGTCAATGACCTTGATGCTGTCGGGATTGGCCTTGAGGCCCGGCAGGTCGGCCGACCATCCCGCGTCGGTTTGTGTATCCGCGTCAGCCGAGCCGATCTTCAGGGCGACGTGCAACTGCCATTTGTCGCCATCCGCCTTGCTCACATAGACGCAGTCGGTCCTGCCGTCGCCGTCCATGTCGGCCAGATCCATCGCCAGCGGCTCGCCGACCGTGTCCAGCAGTGTCGGGAAGGTGATACGCCCCTCATCGAAACCGCAGAGCCCGATGGCCTTCTCCTTGACGCTGAGGACCGCCAGGGCGACCTTGCCATTGCCCGTGTCATCCATCCTTGCGGCCGCAATAGATGAAATCTCCGCAAACGACGGGAACCGGACGGGTTCGGCAAGCCCGACACCGCCGACCTGGCGGTAGAGAATGACCTCCGCTGTCGCCGGGTCGCTGATGACGACATCGCTCAAGGCGTCGCCGGTCACGTCGGCCAGGACAAGGTCTCGCTTCGAGCTGCTCTGTCCGGCCGCCAGCGGGTACGTCAGCACGGACCAATCGTCGCTCTCGCCGCCTGCCGAGTAGCCATAGCACAGCAGCCGCCCGCTGACCGCATCAACCGCCAGGACCTCATCACCTGGACCGCCGTCGATATTGTGAAGGCACAGCGCCTGCGGTTTCTCGATGGCCAGACTCAGTTGCGGTCCGAAGTGGCCCGTCGGCAGTCCCAGCCGTACATGCAGGGGTTTCTGTCCGTCATTCGTAACCAGGACAATATCGCTGATCCCGTCGCCGTTAAGGTCGGCGACCTCCACGCGCAGAGTCAGCGCCATCGTGGGGTATTGGGTGGCCTGAGCCAAGTCGCCGTCGGGCGTTTGCAGCAGCACATACAACTGCTGACGGCCGGCCAGAACCAGGTCGCTGCGCCCGTCATTGTTGAGATCGGCACACCGCAGGGCGTTGGCCGTCTCCAGTCCATCCTCCACGGCGATGCGCTCGGGCGTCCGCCAGCTTATCGTCGAGCGGTCGCCGCCGGGTTTCTGCCGGATGACATAGAGCCCCGCCGGGTCTCCGTAGAACGCCAGATCCACGGTTCCGTCGCCGTCGAGGTCTCCGCAAACCAGGCTGTGCATCTTCTGGGAAACCGGCAGGCCGATTTTCTCGAATCGTGTCGGCAGCGTCAGGGTGTTCACGTCAATGTCGTTGGGGTCCACGGTGACGGCCGGGTCGTCGAGGCCGACATCTGCTTTCTGGAGGAGCAACTCAATACGAGCCTTGGCATTGTTGGCTATGACCATGTCGTTGCGTCCATCCCCGTTGAGGTCGGCTACGCGCAGACACATGACCCCCCAGTCCAGCCGGACCATCTCGATCTCGCCGAACCCATAGTACGCCGACAGGTCCTCCTCGCCGCCCACCGTCGCATTCACCGCGATCGCCAGGGCCATTACCACGATAAACGCTGCGGCACGCACTTCAAAGGCCTCCATATCTTGCCTGGTTTTGCCCCAGTATACCGCCTCCCGGGAGGCGGTCCAGCCAATTCGTCAACAACGCCCCCCTCGCCGTGCCCCTTGCCGGACAGGGTCGGACCAGCACTGTCAGCGGCCGTCGCCGGCAGCCGTAATCCGCAGGGCGATATCGCTGTCATAGGCCGGCGATTCCAGCTTTCGGACACCGCCTGCGTGATCGAACGCTTCACGGGCGGCTATCTGGCCCGTTTTGGTGTCAACCCAGTGTGCTCGGTAGCGGCCCTGCGGCAGTTCCACCTGCAGATCCACCCGGCTGCCGCCGTTGATGTAGATGGCGTAGGCCCGGCCCTTCTGCACGAGGGCCCGGGCGGTCGTCTTGTCCGGCAGGCTGCCTTTGATCACCGAGTTGTCCGGCTCCATGCGGATGAAATCGAAACCGGCCATGAACTCTTTGAGTATCTCAAGTTGCTTGCGAAATATCGGACCTCCGCCGCCGGGTGCGTCAATCAGGCCCTGGCCGTCTTCGTGGCCGACGCTGAAGGAGTAATCCAGATTGCTGAAGGAGCCGCCGCCGGCGATGATGAAATCCCATGCCTCCAGGCGGTAGGCCTTCGGCTCCCTGCCTGAAAAGCCCGTCTCATCGTCGCCGATGACGCGGTTGAGGCCCCAGTTCTCCTCGACGGCAATGGGCGGCTTGGCGTAGTGGAAGTTGAGAATCGACACCAACGGGTCAGGATCGACGACCTTCTGCGACTTGTTGGCGATATTCTGCGCAATCAGGTGCTTAACGCCCAGCGACTTCTCGGTCTCGGAAATGACCCGGGCGATATGCGCCTGCCAGTCGAGCATCACTCCGCCGAAGTACGGCTCGTTGCATATCTCATAGTAGAGATTGTCGAAGTCCTTCAGTTCGGTGACGATTTTGCGGACCATGTCGTCCTGAACCGCCAGAAGCTCGGGGTGCTTGAGCGTATAGACCTCGGTTCGCGGCATGGTCCCAATGCCGTTGACGTTGTTGGCGGCGTTCATGGGGCTCAGCGCCCACATGCTGTCCTCGTAGAACGGGCAGAACAGCACGAGTTCCACAACGACCCCGCGTTTGCCGGCCTCCCCCACGAAGCCCTTCAACCGCGAGAAATACGTCGGATCCCACCGGGTCAGGTCGAACTTGTTGCCCCCATTGGCGTAGCCCGGCGTGCTGCCGCGGGCCCAGGGACAGACCAGCCGGCCCGCCGCCGGGGCCAGCGTATTGTTCGTGATCTTGAAGGCGCCGACCGGTTCACAATAGGCCCCGCTGAAGGTCCGTGTCTGGTTGAATTCGTGCGATTCGAGCACGGCAAGGTATTTGGTGTAGTCGAAATCGCTGTTGAGAACCGCGCCGTAGTGCTCGCCCGAGGTTATCAGGATTGTGGGTTTGCCGCGCCACAGGAAGTAGTGTGGATTGTCCGGATGCAGCCGGATCGGTTCCGCCGCCCATCCAGTCGCCGAGACCATCATCCCAACGAGAGCTACCGCCAACACCCTGTAGACCGAACTGACATAAGTGGCCATACAACACCTCTACAAAAACGCCATTACGGTTGATTCCAATTCCGCCGGATCGTCCCGGCCCGGTCGTTACTTCTTCAATGCACGCTGGATGGCGTCAATCTGCTCCGGGGGCACGGCGACGCCCAGATCGCGTGCCTTTGTCAGGTGGGCCCAGGCCGATTCGAGTTGCCCGAGCCGGTAGCAGGCGTACGCCAGCCCGTAGTGCCCATCACCCAGTTCGGGCTGTAACTCCACGGCCCGCGCATAGGCCTTCGCGGCCGAGCCGAAATCCTCCTGTCGCAGACAGGCCGATCCCAGGTTGTAGTGAATGGAGGCGTCGTCCGGTCGCAGAGCGGCGGCTCGTCGATAGTGCTCGGCCGCCGCTTCATACCGTTGCCGCGTGAAGTAGACATTGCCCAGATTCGCCCACGCAGCCGCCATCTGCGGGTCCAGCGACAAGGCCTTGCTGTACGCGGCAATTTCATCCTCCGTACGCCCCAACCGGTTGTAGCACACCGCCAGCCCGAAGTAGGCCTCCGCCAGATTCGGCTCCAGCTTCAGTGCCGTGTTGAATCGCGCCACGGCCGTCTGGATATCGCCCATCCGTGTGTAGACATCGCCCATCTGGCTCTGGATCTCGGCGTTCTTCGGTGCGCCGGCCGCCACCCGTTTCAATTGCGACAGGGCCTCGGGATACTTGCCCTGCCGGGTGTAGGCGATGGCCAGATTGCGATAGGCATCGACGTAGTCCGGGTCCAGCTCCAGGGCGTAAAGGTACTCTGTAACGGCTTCGCTATCCCGACCGGCCTCGCCCAGCGCGTTGCCCAGGTTGTTGCGCGTCTTGGCGTCTTTGGGATTGATCTGAAGGGCCGCGTTGTACTCCTCGATGGCCTCGCCGAGCCGTCCGCTTCGCAGGAACAGATTGCCCAGGTTCGTGCGGGCCTCGCCCAGCGTGGGCGTAACCTCCACCGCCCGCGCAAAGGCCATCATCGCCGCCTCGGCATCGCCGACCTCGACGTAACTGTTGCCCAGATTGTTGAAGAAGCAGCCCAGCGTCTGCAAGGGGTTAAGGTTCTTCAGATAGATCGTCCGCTCGTCATTGGGCAC
>DSDB01000578.1 GCA_011057845.1 Phycisphaerales bacterium
ACGGGGACGGAGATCCTGCAGGACAGCGAACACGAGCGGCGGATGGTGTTCGTTAAGGGGCCGATTTTCGCTAATATGATCCTGGCCGACGAGATCAACCGCACGCCGCCGAAGACGCAGGCGGCGCTGCTGGAGGCGATGCAGGAGCACCACGTGACGGCGGCGGGGGTCTGCTACCCGATCGCCGAGCCGTTCCATGTGTTCGCGACGCAGAACCCGATTGAGATGGAGGGGACGTATCCGCTGCCGGAGGCGCAGTTGGACCGGTTCATGTTCAACGTATATATCGACTACCTGTCGGAGGACGATGAGGTGGCCGTGGTGAACCAGACAACGACGCGGGATCCGGAGCCGATCCAGGCGCTGTTCGACGGCAAGGACCTGATGCGTTTTCACGAGACGGTGCGGGCGGTGCCGACGGCCGAAGACGTGGTGCGGTACGCGGTGCGGCTGGCGGCGGCGTCGCGGCCGGGCGGCAAGGATGCGCCGGATTTCGTGAACGAGTGGGTGACGTGGGGGGCGGGGCTTCGGGCGTCGCAGTACATGGTGCTGGGGTCCAAGGCCCGGGCGCTGCTGTACGGGCGGTCGCATGTGAGTTATGAGGACATCCGGGCGCTGTCGCATCCGGTGCTCCGGCATCGGGTGCTGGTGAATTACCGGGCCGAGGCCGAGGGGGTGACGGTGGATAGTCTGATTGAGCGGCTGTTGGAGGCGGTTCGGGCCGGACGATAGACGATGGACGAGGGACGAAGTACGAAATACGAACGACGAAATACGAACAACGAGATGATTGATCCGGCGGCGCTGATGCGGATCAAGTCGATGGAGCTGCGCGCCAAGGTAATCGTGGAGGGATTCTGGAAGGGGATTCATCGCAGTCCGTATCACGGGTTTTCGGTGGAGTTCACGGAGTATCGCCAGTACGCCTGTGGGGACGATCCGCGGTATATCGACTGGCGGCTGTATGCGCGGAGCGACCGGTTGTATATCAAGAAGTTTCAGGACGAGACGAACCTGCGGTGCCATCTGCTGGTGGATCACAGCCGGTCGATGGGGTTCGCCTCGGGGCCGTACAGCAAGAGCCAGTATGCCGGGACGCTGGCGGCGACGCTGGCGTATTTCCTGTACACGCAGGGCGACGCCGTGGGTCTGGCGACGTTCGATCAGCGGATCGGCCGGTATCTGCCGCCTCGGAATCGCCCGGGGTATCTGCGGCGGATCATCCAGACGCTGGAGGCCAGCCCGGAGGGTCGGGCGACGGACCTGGGGCCGCCGCTGGAGAGGCTGGCGCAGCTCCTGACCAAGCGCGGGCTCGTGGTGCTGATCTCGGACCTGCTGACGAGCGTGGAGCGGCTGGAGCGGGATTTGGGGTATCTGTGCGCCGGCGGGCACGATGTGGTGGTCTTCCAGGTGCTGGACCCGGCGGAGTTGAACTTCGGGTTTGAGTCGCCGAGTCTGTTCGAGGATGTCGAGAGCGGTCGGCGGATGATGGTGGAGCCGGCGGCGGCGCGGCAGGGGTATAAAAAGCGGCTGGGGCGGCATCTGGAGACGCTCAAGGAGGTGTGCCGCAAGCTTGGCATTGATTACCACCTGTTTGCGACGGATCGGCCGTTCGACCTGGCGCTGATGGATTTCATGCAGGATCGGATGAATCGAACGAAGCGGATGAGCCGACGGCGGAGTCGGGTTGGAGGAAGGGCAACGTAGAACTCGAAATACGAAACGAATACGAATGATCCGAATACTGAACTCAAAACGTAAAACTCCAAGGCCAGAACCAGAGCTCAAGGCCCAAAACCGTGTGCATGTCACCCGGCCGGGGCAGTTTGGGGTTTTAAGTTGTGGCTTTGGGCTTTCAGTTTTGAGTTTACAGTTCTATCACGGGCAAGATGCCCGTGCTACGCAAGGGCGGGACGCCCTCGCCACGGGAGGGACTGTATGAGTTTCTTGTACCCGTTGCTGCTGGCGGGGATTTCGGCGATTGCGTTGCCGATCCTGGCGCACATGATCCGGCATCGGACACGCAAGCGCGTGGCGTTCAGTTCGCTGATGTTCGTGCCGACGACGTTGCCACGGTTCACCAGCCGCAGCCGGGTGGAGCACTGGCTGCTGCTGATTCTGCGGTGTCTGGTGATCTGTCTGGTGGCGGCGGCGTTTGCCCGGCCGTTCTTTGCCGCGCCGGTTGAGGAGCCGCCGCGGACCGCGGGCAGGCGAATCGTGTTGTTGCTCGATACGAGCGCATCCATGCGGCGATCCGGGTTGTGGGAGCAGGCCGTGGCGGAGGCCCGGAAGGCGTTGAAGGAGACGGGGCCGGCGGACCGGGTATGCGTGATGCGGTTTGACCGGGATGTGGCGACGGTGGTGGGCTTTGAGGCGTGGGCCGGCGGGATGCACGGGCAGGATGCCCGTGCCGCGATGGAGGCGATTGAGGCATTGCGGCCCGGCTGGGGGGCGACGGACCTGGGGCGGGCGCTGGTGGCGGCGTGCGAGGCGATTGGGGCCGATGATGTTGGCGGCGTATGGACGATGGATGAAAAGCGCGGGCTGGACGCCCGCGACACGCAAGGGCGAGACGCCCTCGCCACGGGGAGGCAGGATGCCCTTGGCAGAGGTGGGCAGGTGGTGCTCATCAGCGACTTACAGCAGGGAAGCGATTTGGCGTCGCTGGCGGGGTATGAGTGGCCGGCGGAGGTGTCGCTGGCGGTGCGGGCGGTGCGTTGCGAGGATGGAACGAACGCCTCGGTGCAGTGGATCAGCGGTGCCCAGGGTCCGGACGCCGCGGGCGATGAGCCAGTGGCTGTGCGGGTGAGCAATGCGGCGGATTCAACGGCCGAGCAGTTCGTCTTGCGATGGGTCGAGGGCGATAGGATAGGTGATGCGAATGACGCGGTGGACGTATATGTGGCGCCGGGATACAGCACGGTGGTGCACGTTGGAAAAGACGATGGACGATGGACGACGGACGACGGACGAGAGATGAATGACGAGCGCTCGCCGTTGCGTCCCTCGTCCCTCGTCCCTCGTCCCTCGGATCCAACGGTGGGGCCGATGCCGTTGACACATGGGGGGCGGGTGGTGCTCAGCGGCGATGCGCATGAGTTCGACAATACACTGTATGTTGCGCCGCGGGGGCGAGGGCGGTTGAGCCTCTTGTATGTGGGGGATGATGATCCGAACGACCCGGCCGGGATGCTGTTCTACCTGCGGCGGGCGTTCGCTGGGGGCCCGGCGGTTCGGCCGGTGGTGGCCTGGCGGCGGGCGGATGAGGCATTGGGGATGACGCTGGAGCAGGCGGATATGGTGATTGCGGCCGGGGCGATGACGACCGAGAATGCGACCGCGGTTCGGCGCTATCTGGAGTCGGGGGGGACGGCGCTTTGGGTGGCATGCGGCGGCCAGACGCCTGGTGAACGAGGGACGACGGACGAGAGACGAGAGACGAGTTTCACCGCAGAGGACGCGGAGACGATCTCCGTATCAGAGCAGGGGCCACGGACGACAGCCCTGGGACTCGGCGGCTCTGATACGCAATACGCAATACGCAATACGAACGACGAATCAGCGACGCTAGGCAGGCTGGCGGGAGTTGAGAATCTGCGGTTGCGGGAGGCGGCGGTGGATGGGTATGCGATGCTGGGACGGCTGGATTTTAGACATCCGCTGCTGGCGGCGTTTGGCGAACCCCGGTTTGGGGATTTCAGTCGTATTCACTTCTGGCGGTATCGCAAGGTGGATGTGGACAAGCTGCCGGGGGCGCGGGTGCTGGCCTGGTTTGACGGCGGCGATGCGGCGTGGATGGAGATCGCCGTGGGCCGGGGGGTGTTGTTCGTTTGGATGTGCGGGTGGGGGCGGGCGGACAGCGATCTGGCGCTGTCGTCGAAGTTCGTGCCGCTGTTGTATTGCTGCCTGGAGCACGGTGGGACATCGGTGGCCATGCAGAGGCAGTATTTTGTGGGGGATAGGGTGAGCTTGACTGATGGACGGTGGACGAGGGATGAGGGGCCGCGGACGGACACGGGCAGGATGCCCGTGCTACGGGTGCGGCGTCCGGATGGGGTCGAGGTGGCGCTGGGGGCGGGTCGGACGACGTTTGCGGGCACGGATCTGCCGGGGATCTATGTGGTGGAGTACTCGCCGGAGCCTGGGCTGGACGATAGACGATGGACGACGAACGATGGACGCCAGTTACGTCCCTCGTCCATCGTCTCTCATCCCTCGGATACCACGGCGGGCGAGATGTCCGAGGACACGGGCGGGATGTTCGTGCCACGCGGTGTGTTTGCGGTGAATGTGGCGGCGGCCGAGAGTCGGACGGCGGTGATGGCCATAGAGGAGCTGGAGACGATGGGCGTGCGGTTCGGGGCGGATAGGCCTGAGCCGACGGCAAAGATGAAAGAAAGACAACAACGTGCGTCCCTGGCGGCGACGGAACAGCGGCAGAAACTGTGGCGGTGGCTGCTGGCGGCGGCGATGGGGGTGTTGTTGGCGGAGACTATTCTCGCGGGACGGCTGACGGGTCGGCCGCAGAATCTCCAGGAGGCGTACCATGATTGAGCAGGCGCTTCGCGATAGATTGCGGCCGATTGTCCGGCGCAGGCAGAGCCTGTACCTGGCGGTGTGGTTGTCGGTGGTGTGGTTCATGCTGGGGCTGGTCGGGGCGGCCCTGATCTGGGCGCAGTGGTACTGGAACGTGCGCCTGGCGGGGGCAATGAGGGCCCTGGCGGCGGTGTTCGTGGCGGCGACCGTCTACGTGATGGTCCGGTCGCGGCGCGTGCGGCCGGACTATCGGGCGATTGCGCGGGCGATCGAACGGGACCATCCGGAGTTGAAGGCGCTGCTGTTGACGGCCATCGAGCAGAAGGCCAGGGGCCCGGACGGGCAGTTGGGTTACCTGCAGGAGCGGGTGATCGGGGAGGCGCTGCGCCATGCGTCGCGGACGGACTGGACGGCGAGCGTGCCGCTGGTGCGGCTGCTGATTGCGGATGTCGGGGCGTTTGCGGCGATGCTGTTTGTGCTGGCGATGGTGTGGCCGGCGGGCGGGATGCCTGGGGCACGCGAGGGAGAGACGACCTCGACACGCAAGGGCGAGACGCCCTCGCCACGGGGGGGTTGGCAGGTGAGTGTGACGCCGGGAGACGCGGAGGTGGAGGCCGGTTCGCCGGTGGTGGTGCTGACGCGGTTCGACGGCAGGCTGCCGGCTTCGGCGACGCTGGTGTATACGCCGAAGGGCTCGTCGTCTCAGCGGATTGTCCTGAACAAGAACCTGGAGGACCCGGTATTCGGGGGAGTGATTCCATCGGTGCCGGGCAATACGGTGTATCGGGTCGAGTACGAGGGGCAGCGGACGCAGGATTTCAAGCTGACCGCGTTCATCTATCCGGAGCTTCGCCGGGCCGATGCGCGGATCGTGTATCCGGCATACACCCATCTGCCGGAGAAGGTCGTGGAGGATACGCGCCAGGTCAGCGCCGTGGAGGGTTCGCGGGTGACGTTGACGTTCACGTTGAACAAACCGGTGGCGACGGCGCGTTTGCAGGCCAGGGACGGATCGGCGGTGACATTGGCGCCCGATGCGAACCGGCCGGGGGTATACGCGGCGGCGATGACGGCGACGGAAAGCCGGCGGTATGAATT
This sequence comes from Phycisphaerales bacterium, assembly GCA_011057845.1. Lineage (GTDB taxonomy): Bacteria > Planctomycetota > Phycisphaerae > Sedimentisphaerales > Anaerobacaceae > UBA2266. The sequence continues at coordinate 5,635 of DSDB01000578.1, forward strand.
GCTGCTGACGGACGCCGAGGGTCGGATGAACCGGATGCCGCCGCGGTTTACGATTGACGTGCATAAGAACCTGGCCGCCCAGGTGAAGGTGAAGTTCCCGAACCGGGACATCTCGGCCTCGGCGCTGGAGGAGCTGACGCTGGAGGCGGAGGTGTTCGACGATTACGGGCTGACGGGGTATGGGGTGGCCTATGCGGTGGCGGGGTTGGAGGCCGTGGAGGTTGCGCTGGACGCCGGTGGACGGGGGACAAGGGAGCGCGGCATGGGCTTCCAGCCCACACAGCAACGGCAAGATCCCGATGCCGCGGCTGTACACGGGCAGGATGCCCGTGCCACCGGGAAGCAGGCGATGGCGTATGTGCTGGCGCTGGAGGAATTGGATGTGGCGCCGGACCAGTTGGTGACGTATCATTTCTGGGCCGACGACGTGGGGCCGGACGGGCGGATGCGACGGTCGTACAGCGATATCTACTTCGCCGAGATTCGACCGTTTGAGGAGATATTCCGTGAGAGCGAGTCCTCGGCGGCGCAGCAGGAGCAGCAGCGTCAGCAACAGGAGAATCAGCAGGGCCAGTCTGAAGATGGGCAACAGCGGGCCGAGCAGTTGGCGCGGCTGCAGAAAGAGATCATCAACGCCACGTGGAACGTCAAGCGCAAGGCCGACCAGGCCGGCGGCCTGGAGGGCAACGCCGAGGACGTGGAGGTCGTGGCGCAGAGCCAGGATCAGGCGCTTCAGCAGGCCCAGGCCGCCCAGGGCCAGGCCGAGGATGCGGAATCGCAGAGTGCGCTGGAGGCCGCCGCCAGGCACATGCAGACGTCGCTGGAGCATCTGACAACGGCGGCTGAGTCGGTGTCGGCGGAGGAATTGACGCCGGCGCTGGCCGCCGAGCAGGCGGCGTATCAGGAGCTGCTCAAGCTGCGGCAGCGGGAGTCGCAGGTGGCGCGGAGCCGCGGGCAGACCCCGTCGAGGCAGTCGGCGCGCTCGCAGGAGCAGTTGCAGCAGTTGGAGATGCGGCAGGAACAGGACCGGTACGAGACACAGCGGCAGGCCCAACCGCGGCAGGAGGCCGAGCAGCGGCAGGACTTGCAGATGCAGAACCGGCTGCGCGAGCTGGCTCGGCGGCAGAACGACATGAGCGAGCGGCTGCGGGAGCTGGAGGCGGAGCTTCGCCAGACCCAGACCGAGCAGCAGCGCCAGGAGGCGCAGCGGCAGTTGGAGCGGCTGCGGCAGCAGCAGTTGCAGTCGCTGGAGGACGTGGACGAGCTGGCGGCCCAGATGGATCGCCCGGAGAATCGCCAGAGGACGGCGGATGCCTCGCGGCAGTTGGACCAGACGCGGTCGCAGGTTCGCCGGTCGGCCGAGCAGATGCAACAGCGGATGGTGTCGGAGGCGGCGGCCTCGGCGGCGCGGGCCGGCCGCGAATTCGAGCAGATGCGCGAGGAGTTTCAGGACAGGACCTCCGGGCAGTTCACGCAGGAGATGCAGCAGATGCGGGAGGAGGCCCGGCAGATGGAGCGCCGGCAGCAGGAAATCGCCGAGGGAATCGCACAGGAGCTGCAGCGCCGGCAGCGGACGCTGACCGGCCCGCCGGCCGGGGAGGAACTGGCCGAGCGGACGCAGCAACAGCAGGCGCGGGCGCAAGAACTGATGGAACAGATGCGCCAGGTGAGCGAGGCGGCCGAAGAGACGGAGCCGCTGTTGAATCGCAGGTTGTACGATACGCTCCGCCAGGCGAGCACCGGGGATCTGGACCGAGCGCTGGACCTGACAGGGGAGTTATTGCGGCGGAACTTCCTGCCGGAGGCGCAGGAGATCGAGCAGCGGGCGGGCGAGGCGGTTCGTCGGCTGCGCGAGGGGATCGAGGAGGCGGCCGAGGGGGTGCTCGGCCGTGAGGACGAAGCCCTGCGGCGGGCGCGTGAGCAGGTGGAGGAGTTGATTCGACAGGTGAATGAGGAGACGGCCCGTGGAGGTCGCGCCGGAGGCGGAATACGTGATCCCAATCGGCCCGGGGATCCAAACGCTATAAGGATGGCCGGGGGAATGGGCGATGCGAATAGTCCCGGTGATCCCAACGGGGCGGCGGCGGACGAACGACGGGGGACGAGGGATGATCTGATGCGCGGGCGAGACGCCCGCGGTACACGAGGGCAGGATACCCTCGATACACAAGGGCAGGACGCCCTCGCCACGGGGGACCGCGCGGCAACGAGGAACGAGGCGGAGGCGACGAGGGACGGGCAACGAAATACGAACGACGGAATACGAACGACGAACGACGGGGTGGAGCGGGTCGATCAGGCTGGTGGTCCCGGCGGGGTATTTCGGGACCGGACGGACTACCAGCAGCGGCGCGGGCCGATTGCCGGGCGCGATTACCGCGACTGGTCGGATCGGCTGCGGGAGGTCGAGGAGATGCTGAGCAGCCGCGACTTGCGCGAGCAGGCGGCTCAGGTGCGTGAGCGGGCGAGGGAGGTGCGGACGGAGGTAACACGGCACGGCAAGGAGCCGCAGTGGGACGTCATTGAGCAGCAGATTACCCGGCCGTTGACGGAGCTTTACCGGCGGTTGAGCGAGGAATTGGTGCGGCTGGAGTCCGACAAGGCGATGGCGCCGATCGACCGCGACCCGGTGCCGGGGCGGTTCGACGACATGGTGCGGCGTTACTTTGAGAACCTGGGGGGCGGCCAGCCATGACCGGGCCGGCGATGATTACGATAGCCGGGGGGGCGTGGCTGTGGGCGGTGGCGGCTGTTTGCGCCATCGAGGCGGCGGCGGTGGTCTGGTCGTATCGGCGGGTGCCGCAGATGAGCGGGGCCCACCGGGCGGCCTTCGCGTTGAAGGTGCTTGGGATACTGCTGGTGGGGTTGTGTCTGGCCGAGCCGTTGTACAGCGGGCGGCGGGTGGAGCCGGGGGCGAACGTGTTGGTGGTCGCGGCCGACAACAGCGGATCGATGGGTGTCCGCGATGAAGGGGCAGCACAGATACGGGGCGAGGTAATGGCGGATGTGCTGGCCGGTGACGGGGCCGGGTGGTTGGCGCGGCTGGATGAGGATTTCCAGGTTCGGCGATATGTCTTTGACTCGCGGGTCAGACGAAGCACGGACTTCTCGGAGCTGACGTTCGATGGGCGGGGTTCGGCGATCGCCACGGTGTTGCGGCTGGCGGGCTCGGCGCATGGCATGGGCCTGAAGCCCATGGCGCATCGGCAGGATGCCGATGCCACGTCTATACACGGGCAGGATGCCCGTGCCACGCAAGGGCAAGATGCCCTCGCCACGGATGGGGGCAGGCCGGTGGCCGGGATTGTGCTGCTGACCGACGGCGTGGCGACGGACATCGGGGAGGAATTCTATGATCTAAGCGGGGTGCCGCCGGTGTATCCGGTGGTGGTTGGGGGCGGGCGGTTGCAGAGGGACCTGGCGCTGACGAATGTGTCGGTGACGCAGACGGCGTTTGAGGATGCGCCGGTGACGATCCAGGCGGATGTGGAGGCGGCGGGTTTCGCGGGGCGCGATGTTGTGGTGGCCGTGCTGGACAGCAACGCCGTTGAGGTCCAGAGAAGCGAATGGAAGGTCAAAGGCGACGATGACAGGCAGGTGTTTCGGTTTGCGATACGGCCGCGGGGGTCCGGCGTGCTGTTCTATCGGGTGGCGGTCAGGGAAGGCCCGATGGACGAGGGACGAGGGACGACGGACGGTCTGATGCGCGGGCGAGACGCCCGCGATACGCAAGGGCAAGATGCCCTCGCCACGGGGGAAGCGACGATGTTGAACAATGAGCGGACGGTGGTGGTGGACCGCCGTCGCGGGCCCTATCGCATCTTGTACGTGAGCGGGCGGCCGAACTGGGAGTACAAGTTTCTCAAGCGC
>DSDB01000188.1 GCA_011057845.1 Phycisphaerales bacterium
GCACAGAAGACGGTCGTATTCCTGGGGCGTGTTTGCGTGGTGGTCTTTACGGGAATCGCCGTGGCCCTGGCGCCGCAGTTGGGTAATCCCAAGATCAGCAACAGCATCTTCACGATCATCCAGGAGAGTCAGGGATTCATTTCACCGGGGATTCTGGCGGTGTTTGTGTTCGGACTGGTTGTTCGCAGGGCTCCGGCGGTTTCGGGCGTGGTTGGATTGCTGTGCAGCATATTCGGGTATGGGTTGCTGAAGGTGGCCGTGCCGAGGATTCAGTTCCTCAACCGGATGGCGATCTGCTTTGTGGCGTGTCTGGCGGTGATGGCCCTCATTACGATGGCCAAACCGCTGGCGCAGCCGATTGTCTTCCAGCAGAAGACGACGCTGGAGTTGAAGACCTCCCGCGGGGCGCTGTATGCGGGTGTCGCGGTGGTTGTGGCTACGTTGATTCTTTACGTGTTGTTCAGTCCCATCGGGCTGGCCAAATAGTCTGTTGGTCTGCGCAAGTGTTGTTCTGAGGGATGAAGTTGGCGACGGTTGGCGCAAATGACGAGGTTTTCGGTTTGTTGCGGAAGTTGGCCGCAGCGAACGGTCTGGACCTTGCCGGGGGCAAGGTGCGGCGGACATCGTCGCGCTTTTGCCTGGGGGTCGAGCACGGGGACTACAACGGCACCGAGCTTTTCGGGGTCGGGACGGACCGGTTCATCTGGCTGGGGTACAAGGCGAACGGGACCGACACGGTGCGGATCTACAGCGGCAATTTCCCCGATGACGGCGTGATCGAGTTCAGACTGGGCCATGGCCCCGAGCCGGGCAGCGATTCGATGGTGCATAGCTGGGGACGGTTCCCGTGCGGTGTGGACTACATCCTGCGCCGCGAGGGACTGGCCCTGACGGCCGGGATCGATGCCGTGGTGTACGGCAATATCCCCGGGGGGGGGATGAGCCGGTCCGCATCGCTGAGCGTCAACCTGATTCTGACGATGCTGGAAGTCAACGGGATCGAGGTGGATGAGCCGATGCGGGTGGTGGACCTGGCCCAGGCGGTGGAGAATGACTATATCGGTTCGCCGTGCGGGCAGTTGGACCAGATCATGATTCTGTTCGCCAAGGCGGGGATGGGGACGTACTACAACCCGGCCAACCGCAGCATCGAGTACGTGCCGCTGGGGCCGGGCGGAGAGGCGCTACGAATCGTGGTGATGGATACAGGCACGGTGCGGCCGGGGCTGGAGAAGTCCACATACAAGGCGCGGCGTGCGGAATGCGAGACGCTGGCGGCGATGCTGGGCAAGGCCGGCTACGGTGTCAAGTGCCTGGCGGATGTGAAGGATGAGGCGGTGCTGGCCAGGGTGCTGGCCCAGTTCGGCGATAAGGAGCCGGACAAGTGCGACCGGCTGCGGTATATCTACCACGCTCAGAGGCGGTTTTATCAGATGCTGGATGCCTGGCGGGCCGGAGATATCGAGACCGTCGGGCGGATATTCCGGGATGATGGGGTGGGGTTGCGGGATGAGTATCGGATTTCCGGGCCGGAGCTGGAGACGATGTGCGACCTGGTGCGGACGGTGCCGGGGGTGCTCGGCGAGCGGATGCTCGGCGGGGGCGATAAGGGGGCTTCTGGGGCTCTGGTCCTGGCGGATGCGGTGGATGCCGTGCGGACGGCGGTCGAGGTGGGGTATCCACGGAGTCGGCCGGGGTTTGCGGACCGGTTTGCGGTGCATGTCTGCAAGGTGGTGGATGGGGTGGCGACTTATGAAAAGGTAGTATAGAAAGCACAAACTAAGACCGTAGAAGCAAAGACGAACACGGCCGGGAAGCGTTGATGTATATGGACGAGATGGATGTTGGACAGCGAAAGGGTGATTTCTCGGCGGTGGTAGCATCGAATCGCCGGATTGGGGATACGTTCTGGAAATTGAGGCTGGAGTTCGGGGGGGAGGCAGCCGATGCCTTCAGGACGTTTCGGCCGGGTCAATTTGTCCAGATTGACGCGGCCGGGGCCCCCCTGCCGCCACTGGAGCAGATACCGGAGACGCTTCAGGATACGGCGGAGCGTCAGGTGATGCTGCGGCGGCCGTTCAGCTTCACGGACCTGGACGTGCAGAAACGCAAGACAGTCGGGGAGATTCTGTACTGCGTGGTGGGGCCGGCGACCTTGCGGATGACGATGTTGCGGCCGGGCGATGGGATCGCGGTGATTGGGCCGCTCGGCAACGGGTTCCGGGTGCCCGAGGGTAAGCGGACCGCCCTGCTGGTCGTCGGCGGGATGGGTACGGCGCCGTTGCAGCACCTGGCGCGGCATCTGGCATACGATCACAAGGAGATTGATGCGACGGTCTTTGCCGGGGCCAGGACGACGCGGGCGCTGCCGTTTGAGCGCAGGCAGGATGAGATTTCGCAGGGGTTGGGCTTTGCGTTGCCGGAGTTCTCGCGGTACGGGATGGAGTCGTTTATCGCCACCGACAACGGTACAGCCGGTTTTCACGGGTTCGTCACCGATTGCGTCGGCAAATGGCTCGACGAGAACCACCCCAAGCCGGAGAATACGATTGTCTACACGTGCGGTCCGGAGGTTATGCTGGCGGCGATGGCGAAGCTCGCCGCCGAGCGGCGGATCGACTGCCAGGTCAGCATGGAACGGCGAATGGCCTGTGGCATCGGGGTCTGCCAGAGCTGCGCCGTCGAGTGCCGCGTGCCGGGCTCGAACGAGACGATGTATAGGATGTGCTGCAAGGATGGACCGGTGTTCGATTCGCGGGAGGTGGTGTTCGGTGAGCATAATTGACGAAAGAACCGAGCAGATAAGGCTGCTGTCTTGAGACCGCCAAGAGGCTCATCTATGCGGCATAAGCCCCGTAGACTCTACGAGGATATCGTTGATTCACATGGTAACCTCAAGAGATCAAGATATGGCCGACAGGGTCTGTTGGTGCGGCGAGCCGGCAACCATGTTTCATGGGTGCGTTTTTCGCTTTGGGGATTACCAGCACACCGGGCCTTTGTCGGCCATGCCCAATCGACGAAGAACTACTTGAACAAGCCCGCGCCGACGGTTAGAGTGATGACTGCCGGGCCGCAGGATAGGGCTCTGCAGGCGTGCAACCTGAGCGGCGGGCCGGTGATTATACAGCACGGGGCCCGGGTAACCGGGCCCTGGGCCTTGTGTGCTGGTAATCCCCAAAGCGCAAAACGCCCCCTGTCTTTCGCGCCCGTGCTGTGAGCCTTGACAAAGAGCATCCTAAAGAAACACGACACCGTGCCTTTGCAGTGCGGCGTGTCGAGTGCGCGGCGGACGGTTCACAATGACAACACACGAGATTCTTGACATATTGAAATCCCGGGACTTTGATCGGCTAAAAGGGGCCGTCGAAGACGAGAGGACCGATTTCAAGGGGGAGCCGTACAGGTTGGATCAACATCGTGAGAAGGTTGAATTAGCGAAAGATGTGTCAGCCTTCTTGAATGCCGGGGGAGGGATAATCGTGATTGGAGCCGGGACCGTCAAACGCCCGGAACACCGTTCCGAAGCAGTCGATCGGATACGGGCCTTTCCCAAGGAGCACCTTGATATCACTCAATACCACAATGTTCTCGGTAGTTGGGTGTATCCGAAACCCAATGTTGACGTTCAATGGGTGCCGTCGCATACAGATGAGACAAGGGGGCTGGCCTATATCCTCATCAGTGAAAGGGAAGGAGCAAGGTGGCCATTTGTCGTCACGAAACTCTTTGACGAAGATTCGCGGGCCTTTGGAAATGTCGTTGGCTATTTCGAGCGGAAACGGGATAGAGTCGAGGCCATGGCGCCCGCGGAAATTCAACAACGTATGCGGGACGGGCGGCGTTTTGACAGCTATCTTGCTCGCTCTCTGGACCTGATGGAAGAAGTCAAGAGACGGATTGAGACAGGTGCCGCCGCCGTTGCTGCCGCTCATGTGGGCAACGTGGGCTCTCAGATGGACGAGAGGATTGCCAATGCACTCTCTGCATCCGGGCTTGCGAGTTCCATTAAGTACTGTCTAGCGGCTTATTCGCCCACTGCAACGGAGGTGCAGGAGATATTTGCTGGGCGTGCGTCGGCTGCGGTCAAGCTGATCGATGCCCCCCCTGAGCTTCGCTATGCAGGGTTTGATATTTCGCCTGGCACGGAGTCCCGGATTGTAGACGGCAAGTTGCGGCGGGCGTTAACCAGGGGCTACAAGCTGTTGGATGTCTGGAGAGACGGCACGGTTGTCTCGATTGCTCCGGGCGATGGAGGATTCCTTTGCTGGAATAACCCTCGTGGAAGTGACTACCTTAGGGTGAATCCGGTTGCCCTTATCGAGTCGGTATGTTTGTTTGTGCGTTTTGTCTGCCAGCTAGCAGAGTTGTGTAGCCCAAGCCCTCGCGTGTTTCAGGTCATGTTACGAATCACTGGAATCCCCAGAGGTAAAAGACTCGCCCTTGCGCGGGGACCGCTGAGTGCGTGGGACTATGCAACGGAACACGCTTTGAAGTTCCTTGATCTGCGCGAACTGCCCATAGAAAAGGAATATGTGATTGCCCAGTCTCCTCCGGAGAGCGTCGCATTCAAGATTGTGGCTGCGTGTTACACGAGATTCGGTCATGATTTTGACGATATTCCCTATACCAAAAAAGATGCCGACCACCGGCTAATTGATGTAGAAGCAATCAAAGCCCTTCGATAGGGTGTTCGTTCTTGGGTTGACTGATGACTGTAGCAGTGGATATGTCGGTTGGGTTCGGAGGGCTCCGGCTTGGCGGGTGTGTCTGGACGGCGTCGGGGACGTGCGGGTATGCGGATGAACTGGGCGAGTTCATGGATATGGATCGCCTCGGCGGGTTCATTACCAAGAGCATCACGCTCGAGCCGCGCAAGGGCAACGCCACCCCCCGGATTGTCGAGACGGATTCGGGGATGCTCAACGCCATCGGCCTGGCGAATATCGGCGTCGAACGGTTCATTGAGGAGAAGGTCCCGCTGCTGGCGAAGATGAAGGCGGCGGTGTTCGTGAACGTCGCGGGCCGGGAGATCGACGACTATGTGGCGGTGATCGACCTGCTGGCGGGCGTGGAGGGGATTGCCGGCTTTGAGTTGAATGTGAGCTGTCCGAATGTCAAGCGGGGCGGGATTACCTTTGGGACCGACGTCGGATTGCTGCGGGAGATTACGGCGGCGGCCAAGGCGGCGGCCGCGGGCAAGATGCTGATGGTCAAACTGACGCCGTCGGTAACGAATGTCAGCGAGATGGCGGCCGCGGCCGTTGAGGCGGGGGCGGACGCCCTGAGCCTGATCAACACGTTCACGGCGATGGTGGTGGATATCGAGACCCGCCGGCCGGTGCTGGCCAACCGAACCGGCGGACTGTCCGGGCCGGCGATCAAGCCGATTGCGGTCTATATGGTCAACCGCGTGTACAACGAGGTGGCCAAGGAACGGGGGATTCCGATCCTGGGGATGGGCGGGATACGCAACGCATCGGACGCAGTGGAGTTCCTGCTGGCCGGGGCGACGGCGGTGGCGGTTGGGACGGCCAGCTTTGTACGGCCGGCCTCGGCGGTGCGGATCATGGACGGAATCGAGCGCTACTGCGAGCGGATGGGGGTCGGCGCCGTGGCGGAATTGACCGGGGCTTTATTATAGCGTGTATTGCGTAGTGTGTACTGGGTATTGTATGGGTTGGGCCTGGTTATTCGAAAGGAGTCGCTTATGAGCGGGACTCGATGGATTGTGATATGTGCAGCCCTGGTGGGGCTGGTCGGCGCCGGCTGCGAAGAGACTTCCCTGGTGGCGCCCGGGGCGGAGATTACGAAGCTGGCGGGTGGGTTCGCGTTCACCGAGGGTCCGGCGGCGGATGCGGCGGGCAATGTGTATTTCTCGGACATCCCCAATAATCGGATTCACAAGTACGCGCTGGATGCGACGTTGAGCACCTTCCGTGAGGATTCGGGCGGGGCCAACGGGCTGTTCTTTTGCAGAGAAGGCAACCTGCTGGCGTGTGAAGGCGGCGGACGGCGGCTGGTGGCGATCTCGCCGGATGGGCAGGTAACGGTGCTGGCGGATTCCTACGACGGCAAGAAGTTCAACAGCCTCAACGACCTGTGGATCGATCCCAAGGGCGGCATCTACTTCACCGATCCGCGGTACGGCAACCGCGAGGGGATGGAGCAGGACGGCGAGCACGTGTACTACCGTCGGCCGGGCGGCGAGGTGGTGCGGGTGATCAACGATATGGTGCGGCCGAACGGCGTCATCGGGACACGCGACGGCAAGACGCTGTATGTGACCGACCACGGTGGGGACGTGACGTACGTGTACCGGATAAAGCCGGATGGGACCCTTGCGGACAAAAAGCCGATTGCGACAGTGGGTTCGGATGGGATGACGCTGGATGCGAAGGGCAATCTGTATCTGACGAGCGGCGCGGTGCTGGTGTACAGTCCCGCCGGCGAGCAGATACTGCGCATCGAGATTCCGGAGTCGCCGGCCAACGTGACGTTCGGCGGTAAGGACCGAAGGACGCTGTTCATTACGGCGAGGACCAGCCTGTATGGGCTTCGCATGAATGTCAAGGGAATGTACTGATGGACGATATGACGATGATACCGCAGGTGGAAGCGCCGATGGGACCGAGACCTCGGACATCGGGGCTGGCGATTGCGAGTCTGATTCTGGGATTGCTGGCGCTGCCGAGTTGCGGGGCGACGGGGCTGGTCGGTCTGATTCTGGGGGTTGTGGCGCTGTCGATGATCAGCACCTCCGCCGAGCCGCTTGGGGGACGCGGGGCGGCGATATGGGGGATTGTCCTGTCGGCGGTAGGGATGGTTCTGTCAGTAGTACTGGTTCTCAGTGCGATTCTGATGCCGGCCCTTGTCGCGGCACGGGGACAGGCCAGGAGTGTAGTCATGATGTCTCAGGGCAAACAGTTGGCGTTGGCGATGTTGATTTATGCCGACGACCATGATGGGCGGCTGCCCGACCCGAAGACGTGGCCGAACGAGATCGATGCCTATGCCGTCAATCAGGCGTTCGATAATCAGGGGCGAATGGTCTGGGCGATGAATGAGGCGCTGGGGGCTGTGCGCACGGGTGAGATTGCCGATCCCGCACGGACGGTGCTGTTGTTTGCAGTTGGGCCCGGGGCGGCGGCCGCGGGCGGGCCCGAGTTGCTGGCCGATCAGCCGCCGACACGGTACGGATATGTCGTTGTGTTCGTGGATGGCCACGTAGAGAGGGTGTTGTACCGTGATGCGCTGGACAGACTCATCTGGGACCCAAGCGGGGAAGCGGGCGGGTCAGGCTCGGTTCAATACTGATGCGTTACCGGAGACTCTGGCCGATGAAGGCGATTGACTGGGCCAAACTGGGAGCGTGCCTGGGAGCCAGCCTGCTGGTGGCTGTCGTCGGGGGACTGGCGACGGCCGCGGGCGACTTGAAGAGTTGGTACGCGGAGTTGGAGAAGCCGCCGTTCAATCCGCCGGACTGGGTCTTTGGCCCGGCCTGGACCATCTTGTACACCTTGATGGCGGTGGCCGCATTCCTTGTGTGGCGCCGGGGACTTTCGATGCGGCATGTGCGTCCGGCGATGGGCCTCTATCTCGCCCAACTGCTGCTGAATGCGACTTGGACGCCGGTATTCTTCGGGCTGCACCAGACTGGCTGGGCGCTCGCGGTCATTGCCCTGTTGTGGGGGGCGATCGCCGCGACGATAGTCGCTTTTCGAAGGGTGTCCAGGCTTGCGGCCGGGCTGATGCTGCCGTACATCGGGTGGGTCAGTTTCGCGGCCGTCCTGAATGCGTGGATCTGGGCGGCGAATCGGTAGCACCCGGCCCAGACGCTGCCGGGTTCGCTCGCCCCCCCCTGCCACCCTGCATGATGCGGTTACGACTCAGGGAACATCCGGCAGGCGTGAGGCGATCTGGTCTTGGATGAGGCTCATGGCGTGGTCGACGGGGGCCGGCAGGAAGGTCCCGGCGGCGTTGGTGTGGCCTCCGCCGCCAAATTGCTCGGCAATTCCACGCACGTTGACGGCGCCGTTGCTGCGCAGGGAGCAGCGAATCCGGCCGTCTTGCTGCTCGACAAAGATGGCGGCTACCTGCACGCTGCCGATGCGCTGGCATTCGCTGATGAGGTCTTCGGTGTCGCTGTAGGCGGCGCCCGTGCGGCGAAAGTCCTCCGCGGTGAGGTACTGGGCGGCGTAGCGGCCGTCGAAGTGCAGGCTCATGTGGTCAAGCATCGTCGTCATGAGGGCGAAACGCTCCGACGTGAAGTTCTGGTAGAGCCGTGCGTAGACCGCGGCGGGATCGGCCCCGGCGTCGATGAGCTGGGCGGCGATGCGCAGGACGCGGACGTCGGTGTTGGAGAAGCGGAACCAGCCGGTATCCGTGGCGACAGCAACAAAAAGAGCCGTCGCCATATCGGGTGTGACGGACCAGCCGGCGGATTGGATCAGTTCGTGGACGAGGACGCCGGCGGCGGCGGCGGTCGTGTCGGTGATTTCCACGCGGCCGAGGTGGTCGCTGGTGGCGTGGTGGTCGATGACAAGGACCGGCACATGCGCCTTATCCAGCCAGCCGGCAAGGTCCTTAAGCTGGTTACGGCTGTTGGTGTCGACGATGACGACCAGATCATACCCCCCTGCCGTCAGTTGATCGACGGTCATACCCTCTCCCAGGATCGGGGGCAACCTGTCGAAGAGGAAGGCGTACCAGGATGGGATCGGCGACAACAGTAGCAGTTGCACGTCCTTGCCCTGCCGGCGCAGGGCCGCGTCCAGGGCCGCCATGCAGCCCAGGGCGTCGCCGTCAGGCTTGCGATGGCTGGTCAGGAGGATGCGCGTGGAACTGTCCACCAGAGCCCTGGCGTCCGTCACAGGCTTGGGTTTGTTCACTGAGCACCCCATACCGTCAGGCATCCACACCGTGTGTCATTTCGGCGTCAATTCGCTCGGCCAGGAATACCTTGAGCAATGACTGATACGGCACATCACGTTTGTTTGCCAGGAGTTTGAGTTCGTCGAGCATGGCCTCGGGCAGTCTGATAGATATCGTCTTGACGGACGGCTTGAGTCTGGGCAAGACAGCTTGCCTGGCACGGCTCCAGTCAATGTAATCCACCGAATCATGTTTGGCCCAGAAGCGTTGCTCCTCCTGCTGGTTTCGGAATTTCGGTATTCTCTTCTTCATGGTGTTTCATATATCCGGCGTTCTTTTCGGCTCATGGTTCTAGCCGAGATGACGCGGATCCGATTGGCTCTTACGGTGAATACAACAAAGAGCCTTCTGTCTGTGTCCATTCGTCCCAAGGCTTAGTATATAACTGTCATATACGGATTGCAAGGTTTTTTTCTGACGGATCTGATGGAGAAGAGAGGGCTTTCGCTGCCTCCTGACAGTCTTGGGTGATATGGGCCGAGAGTTCGGCCTCGGACGGAAATTTCTGCTGCGGGCGGAGGCGTTGGATAA
>DSDB01000014.1 GCA_011057845.1 Phycisphaerales bacterium
AAAGGGCTCTCGCGGGCCGAGCAGTTGATCATCGTCCTGTATTACTACGAAGAGATGACGATGAAGGAGATTGGGGCGACGCTGGACCTGTCGGAATCGCGGGTCTCACAGATGCACTCGTCGATCATCGCCCGCATGAAGGCCCAGATGAACACGCGCCGCAAGGAGTTTGCCATCGGCAAGTAGCCCTCGCTGACCGAGGTTTACCTGTATTGCCGGGTAGTCGCCTGCGTTGGGCCGTTGGAGGCCTGCGGCGTGTGATGCCGTGAAAGCCGATCCGAGGCAAGGCGGTTCCGCTTGCGGAAATGAGGGCGCGGAGGTATACTGAGCGTGTTACTCATATGAGGTTTCTTATGCGCTTCGTCAAGATGCACGGCTTGGGCAATGACTACGTTTACGTAAACTGCTTCGAGCAGCGGCTGTCGGATCCTGCGCAGATGGCGGTGCGGGTCAGCGACCGGCACTTTGGGATAGGCGCCGATGGCTTGATTCTGGTGTGTCCCAGCGAAGCGGCCGACGTTCGGATGCGGATGTTCAATGCGGATGGGTCCGAGTCGGAGATGTGCGGCAATGGGGTGCGGTGCGTGGCGAAATTCGCGTATGACCGCGGCCTGGCAGGCCACCAGGAGGCCTTCGAGGTGCCTGGGCAGGCTTCGATGCCACTGTCAATGCGGATCGAGACGGGTCGCGGGGTCCTGAGACTGGGGCTCTCCGTCGGCACCGATGGCAAGGTCGAGCGGGTTTGCGTGAACATGGGCGAGCCGATTCTGGCCGCGGCCGAAATCCCGGTGGCGGTCGGGGGTGGCGACCGGGTCGTCGATGAGACGATAGAGGTGCTTGGACGGCAGCTCAGGATGACGTGCGTGAGCATGGGCAATCCCCACGCCGTGTTCTTTGTGCCCGATGTGGTGGCGGTTGACCTGGAGCGACTGGGTCCTGCTGTCGAGCATCACACATACTTTCCCAAACGAGTCAATGCGCACTTCGTGCAGATGAACGGCCCCGGCGCCATAACCGTGCGGACGTGGGAGCGGGGCAGCGGGATTACGCTGGCGTGCGGGACCGGCGCCTGCGCGTGCTGTGTGGCGGGTGTATTAACGGGTCGAAGCGGAAGGGTCGTTCGGGCGCACCTGCCCGGTGGCGACCTGGACTTGAATTGGTGCGAACAAGACGGCTGCGTCTACATGACCGGGCCCGCGGTGGAGGTGTTTGAAGGGGTCTGGCCGGATTGATCAGAGGTGGATTGCCGGCGGTTTACAAAACTGCAGCGCGACCCCATAACGGGGTTCTGACGAACCGGATGTCGGCGGCGAAGGGAGGCTGTCAATCCTCAATACATGTGTCTGGGCCGACAGCTCGGCGCCGAGGTCCGCCACTCCCGGTGTCGGAGGGACCCGCAGGCGGATATGGATCGGGTCGCCGCAGTGCGGCACGGGGCCGTTTGTGTGGAGATAGAGACCGCCGGAACTGATGTTGGTCGTGATGCCTAGCGGCTGCAATGGCTCTGCCTCGCGTTCGCCACGGGCCAGAACGCGAATCGAAATAGGCAGACGCCGATGTGCGCGTTGTTCGAAAGGGTCCATCCGGTTGCTTCCTTGCACTTTGTCAGGCCAAACCTGATTTCGCCATCCACTGGCGGGATGCGACCATTGTAAGGGACGAGAGAGCCTGATGCAATCGGCATTCCCGCTGGCCTGTCGCTGGATTGCCCATGTTATCTTCTGTAAGTCTAGTTCAGAGAGCAGGTTATGGCCAGGTGCGCTTGGGGTGGCAGTCGCCGAACCGGCGGTGGAGAATCGGACGTTGGGAAATGGCCACGTTGCCTTTGTGCTCCCAACAGTGGCGAATGCGATGTGACCGCCCTGCCGCCGTCTGGATGTGGTTTATTGGCAGCAGTTTAGGGCAGATGCTAAACTGGGATCACTGGTGTGACGAATGAGAGTGGTGTCGTGTTGTTTTTTGGAAACATTCCGTGTTGACTTTGGGATTCGCCTTGCCTAGATTGACGCCATGAATGCCGATGACCGATCACGCCCTGACGTCGAGAATCGAGACGGGAGGTCTCTGGAGGATCGGCTCGCCGAGGCCGAACGGCTGGCGTCCCTTGGGCGGCTGATGGCCAGGGTTGCCCACGAGCTGAATGATCCGCTGGATGGGATGCTGCGGTATGTCAACATGTCGATCCGGTGCCTGCGGGACGGTCAGGCGGATCGGCCGGTCGAGTACCTGCGGCGGTGTCGGGAGGCACTGATTCGCATGGCCCAGCTCTCCGGGCAGTTGCTCGAGTTCTCGCGGCGCAGTCATTCGCGTGCGGAGTTCGTAAACCCGGAGGTGCTCGTGGAGGAGGCCCTTCGGGGGATCGAGATGCGGTTCACCCCCCCTGCCGCCGTAAAGGTCGTGCGAGATTACGGCCGGGATGTGCCGGAGATTCGGGCGGGCAATCTCTATCAGGTGTTCAGCAATATCATCAAGAACGCCTTCGATGCGATGGATGCCGAAGGCGAGCTGGTTGTTACGACGCGGGTCGAAGACAAGATGGTGACGGTGGCGTTCGCGGATACGGGGTGCGGATTTGCCGAAGACGACGCCGAGCGGATATTCGAGCCGTTCTTCACGACGAAACCCGACGGGCAGGGAACGGGCCTGGGCCTTGCGATTTGCAGGGAGATCATGGAGCGGTGCGGCGGGAAGATCATCGGGCGGCCTCGTGAAGGCGGCGGCAGTGTGTTTACCGTGTGCATCCCGATGACGGGCAATACAAGGGCAGTCGATAGTCGATAGCGGGCAGTCGTCAGCAGGTGGATTCATGAAAGACAAGAGCATTCTCGTTGTGGATGATGACCAGATTATCCTGGACTCGCTCTGCGAGTTTCTCTCGAGCGAGGGCTATGCCGCCGACGGGGCCGGCGGGCTGAGGGAGGCCCTGCGGAAGCTCGGCCACAACGGCTATGCGCTGGTCGTGGCGGACATTAACCTGCCGGATGGCAGTGGATTTGAGCTGCTTGAGAAAGTGGCCACGACCCATCGGCAGACGGTGGTCATCATGATTACGGGATATGGGACCATCGAGGGGGCGGTGCGGGCCATCAAACAGGGGGCGTTCGACTACCTGACCAAGCCGATTGTGGATGACGAGCTGCGTTTGGCCGTCGAGCGGGCGATCAAGCAACAGTCGCTGATGAGCGAGAACGAGCGGCTGCGGCTGGAGCTGGCGCAGAAGTACAGCCTGGAGAGTATCATCAGCCACAACTACAAGATGGCCAAGATATTCGAGCTGGTCGATGCCGTAGCCCAGAGCAACACGACCATCCTGATGGCCGGGCCCAGCGGCACGGGCAAGAGCATGTTGGCGCGGGCGATTCATCATCGGTCCAATCGGCGAACTGGGCCGTTCGTGGAGGTCAGTTGCGGCGCGCTGCCGGAGACGTTGCTGGAGAGCGAACTGTTCGGCCATGCCAAGGGGGCGTTTACGGGGGCGGTGAGCAACAAGGAGGGCAAGTTCCTGGCGGCCGACGGCGGTACGATCTTTCTGGATGAGGTGTCAAACGCGACGCCGGCACTGCAGGCCAAGCTGCTGCGGGTGCTGGAGGATCGGCAGTTCGAGGCGGTCGGCAGCAACAAGACGATCAGCGTGGATACGCGGATTATCCTGGCCTCGAACCGGGACCTGGAGGTCGAGGTACGGGAGGGTCGCTTCCGCGAGGACCTCTACTACCGGATCAATGTGGTGACGGTGGAATTGCCGCCGCTGCGGGAGCGGGTGGGGGATGTGCGGCTGCTGGCAAAGCATTTCCTGCGGATGTACAGCGTGCGGCACGAACGTGAGAAACTGGGTATCTCGGATGAGGCGATGGAGTACCTGGAGCGGTACGACTGGCCGGGCAACATTCGGGAGCTGGAGAACGTGATGGAGCGGGCGGTGCTGCTGAGCAAGAAGGCGTTCATCGAGCCGGAGGACCTGCCGGTGGCGGTCACCCGTGATCGGCCGGCGGCCGAGGGGGCTGGACCGACGATGGGCCTGAGGGAGGCCCGGGCCGAGCCGGAGCGGCGGCTGATCCTCCAGGCGCTGGAGGCCAACAACTGGAACCGCCAAGCCACGGCCGCCGCGCTGCGGATCAACCGGACCACCCTCTATAAGAAGATGAAACGGTACGGCCTGGACAAGGAGGCCCAGAGACTGGGACTGGCGTAGAACAACATCAAGCGTCGAACAGCAAAGAGGAAGGATCGAACAATACTTGACGTACTCAAGTATCGGAGTTACTCTATTATCCCAAAGCATGTGGTCTGGGTCGCCGAGTAGGTGATGCAGAAGCCCGGTGGTCGGGTCAGCCCAGAACAGGGTTTTCCGTGCTACGGAAAGGAAGTGCTGGATGAAGAGACGCGGGGTGATGGTAGCTGTCGTAGGGCTGTTGGTGGCCGTTTGGGCCAGCGGCTTTCAGGTCGAGCCGATCTCTGTGCCTAATGGGTCGTTTGAATCGCCGCAGACGCTGTTTGTCAGCCCAGTTATCGACTCGTGGCAGAAATCGCCGAAGCCGTGGTGGTATGACGAAAGCGGTGGGTATCTATGGATACAGTTGACGGGCGTGTTCTTGAACTTGCCGCCGGAGGATCCTGAGACCATCGACAACTGCGACGGGCAGCAGGCGGCGTGGTTATTCGCCGTCCCGGAGGTGGGGTTGTTTCAAGACCTGGAGGCGACTTACGAGATGGGCAGATTCTATCGTCTGACCGTGGGTGTGATTGGCGGCGGGGCCAATATGAAGGATAACGTGCCCATTGCGATTCGCTTATACTATCGAGATGAGCAGGACAACAAGGTAGCGGTAGGGGCGACGACCTGTGTATACAGAACGGAAATGGGATATGTGAAGCATCTCAATGATGTGATACTTGAGATTGGCCGGGTCCAGGAGACAGACGTCTGGGCCGGGAAGAACATTGGCGTCGAGATAGTCTCGGAACTGGTCTTCCCGATGGACCTCGATCCTGAAACGGGACGCGCCGGCGGTTTCTGGGACCTGGACCATGTGCGATTGGAGAAGTCGGCAGTCGGGCCGGATTTCACGGCCGATGGCATTGTGAATTTCGAAGACCTGGCTATGATGGCGCAGGAGTGGATGGCATGCGAGGCTGCGACGGTCGATCTTACGGGAGAGGGATGTGTGGACATGGACGACATGGCGATTCTGGCGGGTTTCTGGCTGCAGCAGGCATACGTGCAGCCCCCGACGGACTCTCTAACGGTTGTCGAAGAGATTCAAGCAAACTTCAGTGAATGATGTCTGACGCCATAAGACATAGCGTGGCCCATGTCGGCCCGCGGCAACGTCTTGCCTGCGGCGGGTTCACGCTTGTCGAGTTGCTTGTCGTCATCGGAATCGTAGCGATTCTTACGGCGATTCTGGTGCCGGCACTTGGTGCGGCTCGCATGTCCGCCCGAAAGGCGGCCTGCATGTCGAATCTCCGGCAGGTTGGAATGGCGATTCACTCCTACGCCATGGAATACAACGACAGCATTCCGGTCGGTCCAACGGCGCCGCCGTTCCTGTCGCCCTCGGATTTCTATCCGTCGACAGGGGCCCCGACCAGTCTGGTCTCACTCAAGAGCGGCAAGCCTGTGGGGCTGGGGCTGTTGCTTGCGGGCCATCTGGCGGCGCAACCGAGGGTCTTGTACTGTCCGGACTCCGACCAGCGTATCTCTGCTGAGGAGGAACTGGCCGCCGTCGGGATCGGGCAGGCGGAGTGCAGCTATTACTACCGACACGCATCGATCACCCGTCTGTTTGACAATCCGGCCGATCCACCGCCAAAACGTATCCCGCTATCCAACCCCGGGCGCAACCGCGATGGGCAGCCGATTCGGGCGCTGGCTATTGACACCCAGTTCCTATGCCCCTCCGATTTGGCCGATTTCGGGGTCTTCCCGCGGACGCACCACCGGGAGCGTCTGGTGAACATACTGTTTGCGGAAGGCCATGTTGTCTCACGGAGCAATGAGGACGGGCGTTTTACGGCTGACATTCCCAGTCCCAGTGATGTGCGCAATGCGTTCAGCAAGATACTCCGTGTTTTGGAATGGGCGGACCAGGAAAGATGAGCAATTCAGACGAGTTCAGCCAGTGCCCCTGTACCGGCAAGACGCTGGCAAGGATGATACAGCCGGCCGTGTTGGCCTTGCTGGCGGGCAAGCCGCTGCATGGGTATATCATCGTGCAACAGTTGAGACAGATGAAGATGTTCCACGACGAGAGTCCGGACCCGGCGGGCGTATACAGGGTGCTCCGATCAATGGAACAGCGGGGCCTGTTGACGGCCAGTTGGGATACCGGCCGGGCCGGCCAAGCGACAGTTCACCATGACCGAGCGAGGACAGGCCTGCCTGAACCGATGGGGCCGGACTCTGGAGGAATATGCCGACTCCATTGGCGAGCTACTGGCGGCAATACGCAGCGCGTGCAACGGCCGGCGGGCAGCAAGTTGAGAATCGCCTGCGACATAAGATCAGGAGCACGACAATGCTATTCTCGGTGGCCGGACAGTCGCTTGACTCGTTGGACTTGAAAGTCCTGCTTGTGACAAAAGGGTTGAAGGTCAGTCTGGATGTCTACGACCAGTTCGGCCTGACAGGTCGTATCCATCCAGATCCTCGGGCCTGCAACTGCGTGATCCTGCCGGATGGGACGATTGTGCACGTGACAGACGTGGCGCTTCACATGCGGTATCTCAAGGGCGCCGTTCTGCTTGAGTCCTTGCGAAACGTCCGCCATGCTTTGGGGATGCGGACGCCGTTTCGCCTGGTGGTCTCCGCGAGAGGCACGCCCGTGATCCTGTACGAAAACGAAGAAGTGACCGAGGTCGGTCTTCCGCCGGCATCACGCTTCTACGAACAGAGGACATCTTCCGGTTTGCCATATCTGGGCAATGCAGTGTTGCAGGGAGTGGATTTTCTGTCGTTCCAGTGCCTGTGGCCGTGCGACTATGCAAAGGCCGGTTACTCGTGCCAGTTCTGCTATTCCGGGGGAGTATTTGAGCGGCTTGCTCGGCGGGGCAAGCCCGCCCCGGTGATTCCGACGCACCGCGATATCGCCGAGATTGTGGACTATGCGGTAAACAGGGAGGCCGCCGCCGGGCATCTGCAACTGACGGGCGGGTCAACCCTGAACCCTCAGGCCGAGTGTCACCTTATCGGAGCGATTCTTGGCGAGATCGATCATGTTGTCGGGCTGGAGAGCATTCCAGGAGAGGTCCTGGTGTATACGACGCCGCCGGCGGACCCGCGGGCCATTGACCAGGTGTTCGATGCCGGGGCCGACCGCGTGGCGTGCAGTCTGGAGGTCTGGGACGAAGCCCTGGCGGAAATCACTACGCCGGGCAAGTGGAAGTTCGCGGGCCGTCGTCGGTACCTGGAGTGCCTGGAGTATGTCGCCGGCAAGTACGGGCCCAACCGGGCTTGTTCTTCGTTTGTCGTCGGCCTGGAGCCGGCGGAGAGTTTTCTGGAAGGTGCTGAGTATCTTGCGGCTCGCGGGATCGTGCCGATCGCCTCGATCTGGATACCGTTTGGAAAACCTGTAATGGGCAATATGAAGCCGCCCGGGTTGGATTTCTACCGTCAGATCAAGCAGGGTCTGGCGCGGATCTACGTGAAGTATGGGATTGAACCGCCGGGTAGCGCCGGCCTGAATGTCTGCGCATGCAGGGATATATGGAATCACCGGACCGAGATCATTGAAGGGGCCGAACGGCCGTGCTTCGCGGGCCAATGAAAAACTATGAACAAGGATCTGCAAGACGAGTGGAAGCGGTTTCTATGGATTGCGGCGGTCTTCGCGGTGTGCTTCTGGCTGCCGGTGGAGAACGTGCGTTTTCACATCGCCGTGTCTGAGGCATTGGCGCTTGTTCGCTGGTATGCCCGTACCCACGTCTTATCCGCAGTGCTGCCGGCGTGCCTCATGGCCGGAGCTATCTCGACCTTCGTGAGCAAGGCGGCGGTGGTGCGGTATCTCGATGCGGGGGCCAATCGCGTTGTGAGCTATGGCGTTGCGTCGGTGTCGGGGGCTATCCTACCGGTCTGTTCGTGCATGGTGCTGCCGTTGTTTGCGGGAATCCGGCGCATGGGGGCCGGGCTGGGGCCGGCATGCGCCTTTCTGCATTCCGGGCCGGCGATCAATGTGCTGGCCGTGGTTCTGACGGCGCGCGTGCTGGGGGCGGGGCTTGGCGTGGCACGAGCGGCAGGCGGGATTGGGTTCTCCGTCATCATCGGGCTGGCGATGCACCTGATCTATCGCCGGGAGGAACTCAACGAGGCCAAAGCCCAGATGGCCACTGCGTGGACCCAGGCACGGGAGCCCAGGGCTTTGTGGCAGACCGGCCTGCTTGTAGGCGCGATGGCGGCCGTGCTCGTAGCGATCAACTGGGCTCGCACGGGGGATGTACGAGCGATTTTCCTATGCTGTCCGGAAGGCCTGACAGCCTATCAGGTGGAAGGCGAGCTTGTGAATCGTACCGCTGCGGTGGTGACGGTGAGAGACAAGGACGGCCGTATCCACGAGATTCCGACCAACGTGCTCGCCGCGGTTCGTCCGGTCTCGGAGAATCGGCTCCGCCGCATCATTTACAGGTTGCGCTGGCCGTTCGTACTGCTGGTCCTGGGAGGCTGTGTATGGATAGTCCCTTCGTGGTTGACTGGCGCCGAGATGAAGGAGTGGGTGGGCGACAGTTGGGGGTATGCCAAGCGTATCCTGCCGCTGCTGCTGATGGGGGTGCTGGCGTCCGGTTTTCTGCTGGGACGGCCGGGACACGACGGTTTGCTGCCGGGTCGGTATGTAGAAATGATGGTTGGAGCGAGCCCCGATAGGTTTCTGGAGGCCATGGGCTATCATAGCGAGGGTCTCGATGGGGTCATCCGCTTGCTCTGGCCGTTGTGGACAAATCTCTTCGCCGCAATCATGGGGGTCTTCATGTACTTTTCCACGCTGACAGAGGTGCCCATCGTTCAGGGGCTGATGGGGGCCGGCATGGGCAAGGGCCCTGCACTGGCGCTGCTGTTGGCCGGCCCGGCACTGTCGCTGCCCAGCATGTTGGTCATCCGAAGCGTCATGGGTACAAGCAAGACTCTCACCTTCAGTCTGCTGGTGGTTCTGACAGCCGCGGGTTCCGGCATGTTGTACGGCCGGCTGTTCTAGGGTCTTGAACGTGGGTGGGTAATCCCAGCGTGGCGTTGCGGGATGGAGTGCAGGCGGCCGAGGGGGAGATGATTGCGGTGTTTTGCCGGTTTTGCCATGCA
>DSDB01000062.1 GCA_011057845.1 Phycisphaerales bacterium
CCCCATCACGATTGAGAACCCCAAAGCCGTCATCCAGGCCTTCGGCTGCATCGACAAGGATGAAAACCCCTTCAACTATCCCCTGAAGTGACTTGTCATGCCTGCGCAGGCAGGCATCCAGAAAAGGCCGCCGGCACTGTCTGTCAGCGCTGCGGCGGGGGTGGCAGCCCTTGCCGCTGGCAAGGGATGGCTCTTCAAGAATCTGTGCACTAGTGCAAAGGCCGAGGTGCGTTTATCGCTTTGGGGATTACCAGCACGCCACGCCCTGGGCCTGGCGCCCGGGCCCCCCTGCTGTGTAACCGCCGGTCCAAGACCCGCGCTCCCCGGCCCCGGCCGTAGCCCTCGATTGCGTCGCATAATACACTGATGCGAGCCAGCCGATTCTGCGTCAGTCAGTTAGCTTTGCAGTTTTGCTATCTGCTATTGTCTCACCATACTTCATTCAATCGCACCAGCGCCCGCTTGGCCGGTTGATAGTCGAGCTTGGCCGCCTTGCGATACCAGTCCACCGCCGTCGCCATATCCTTGCCCACGCCGTGGCCGACCTCGTACATCTGGCCCAGCGTGAACATGGCCGCCGGTTCGCGTCCCTCGGCCGCCTTCAACAGCCACTTCTGCGCCTCCGCATAGTCCGGCGCAACCCCCTGTCCCGCGTAGTACGCCCACCCGAGGCTGAACATCGCCTTGGCCGATCCCGCCTTGCTTCCGGCCGTGAACCACTCGACCGCCTTCCTGGAGTCCTTGGCCACACCCTTACCCTCCTGATACGCCTGGCCCACGTAGTAGCATCCCTCCGCATGGCCCGCCTCCGCCGCCTTCAGATACCACCGGAACGCCTCATTCGCATCGCCGCCGACCCCACCGCTCACGACCTGACCGATGTTCACCATGGCGTCCGCATTGCCCCCCTGTGCCGCCTGCTGGTACCAGCCCAACGCCTTGGCCGGGTCCTTCTCGACCCCCAGCCCCTGCTGATAGATCAGCCCCAGGTTGTACATCGCCCGCACGTACCCGCCCTGCGCCGAACGCATGAACCAGTACCCGGCCTTGCCATAGTCCTGCGCCACTCCTGAACCGGCGATATGCGCCAGCCCCAGCATGTACATGGCCTCGATATCCCCGGCGGCCGCCGCCTTGTCGAACCACTTCACCGCTTCGGCGGCATCGGCCGCCACACCGTCGCCGTTTCGGTACATCGCCCCCAGGTTGTACATCGCCTCCGGCTCGCCCAGTTCCGCCGCCTTGCTGTACCACCCGAACGCCTGCGTCGCGTCCCTGGTCGTCCCATCGCCCTTGTAGAACATCGCCCCCAGACGGCACATCGCCCGCGCATTGCCCGCCTGGGCCGCCTTCTCGAACCACTTCACTGCCTCGCCGACGTCCGCCGTCGTCCCCAGGCCCTTCTCGTACATTGCCGCCAGGCTCATCATCGCCATGGCGTCGCCCGCCTGCGCCGCCTTCTGCAGCCACGTGAGGGCCTGCGAGTAGTCCTTTTCCACGCCGGCCCCGTTGTGATACGCCAGCCCCAGCTTGTACATGGCCCGGCTGTCTCCGGCCTCCGCGGCCTGGCGGTATGATTCCACGGCCGCCGACAGTTCGCCGTTGGCCTCCGCCGCGGCCGCCTTGCTCATGGCCTCTTGCGGGCTCATCGTCGTGGTCGGAGCCTTCTTCGGCGCTGCCGCATGGAATTGCTCAAGTTTCGCCTTCACCGCCGGGTCATTCCGCAACGCCAACGACTTGTTGAACATCGCCGACGCCGTCGCCTTGTCCCCCTCCTTCTGCGCCTGCTCGCCGCGGGCGGCATAGGCCTCCGCCAGCAAACCCGCCGTCTCACTGTCCGGCGCCAGGACGTGCAACCGCTCCAGCACCGCAACCGCCTGTGCCATCTGCCCGGCCGCCCGCAGTACGGCCGCGTCGGTCTTCAGTCGCTCGATATCCGAAGCGCGTTGGGTCCGCGGAGAATCCGCCGGCATCCGCTGCTTCAGCATCTCCAGCAATGCCTTGGCCTCGGCATGGTCCGGGACCCGCCGCAGGACCGTCTCGATGGCCTGCTGCGCGGCCTCAAACCGCCCCGCGTCCATTGCCTGCCTGGCCGTCTTCAGCGCCTCTGCATCGGCCATATCCTGCGCCGCCATCCGCCCCCACGTCGCCAGCCTGGCCTTGGCGAAGCCAGCGTACTGCGTGGCCGGATACTCGTCGATCAAGCGATGCGCCTTCTCAATCGCTTTTGTATATTGTCCTTGTTCCGCCAGGGACTGGGCCTCGACCCACAGGTCGTGCGCCGTATCCATCCCGTCCCACAGCATCCGGAAGTGCTGCACCCGTTCGCCGGCCGCGAACGTCGGGAACTTCGCGACAAGCAGATCGGCCTCGGCAATCGCCTGCTCATACTCCTGCTGGCCCGCCAGCGACTGCGCACGCACCCACAACCGGTTCGCCTCAAGCGTATTCTCGCTCGGCCGGGTAGACACATACGCCGCGATCCCGACCGCCACCATCACCACGACGCCCAGGCCGACCACGGCCAGCCGACGCGGTGATGTCCTCGCCAGCGCCACGGCCGCCATGGCCGTCATCCCTTTGACCGCCTTCATCGCACCGGCCAGACGCCGCGACTGCCGCTGCGCCGCCACCTTCGCCCTGGCCTCGGCCTCCAGTCGTTTCTCCGCCCGCGCATGTGCGCGTTTCTCCTGCTTGAGGTCATCGTGCGCCCGCGCCAGTTCGTCCATGTAGGCCTTGCTTCTATCCTCGGCCTCGGCACGCGCCTCCTCGATTTCCCGCATGAGGTCCGCCTGCAGGGCCACGCGGTCTTCCGCCTCGCCCCGCAACCGTTGCTCTCTCTCGCGTCGGGATTCGGCCTCGGCGTCAAGCTGTGCCTGCAAGCCGGCAATCTCCTCCATGTGGGCCCTGGTACTCTCGGCCGCCGCGGACCGTGTGCTCTCAATCAACCGAGTCAGTTCCTTCTCCAGGTCCGCCTTCTGCTGGACCTCCGCACGTAATCGCTGCTCCGTCTGGCTGCGCTGGTCGATCTGCTGCTCCAGCGCCCGCCGCACCTGCTCGGTTTCGCTGTCTTTTTCCTGGAGCCGTGCGTTGGCCTGTTCCAGCACCTCGGCAAGCCTCGTTTCAAGGTCGCGTCGTGACGCCGCCTCCGACTCCAGCCGCTGCTCAATGGACGACCGCATCTCCAACTGCTGCTGCAACTGCCGCCGGGTCTGCTCGATATCGGCGCTGAAGGCGGCCGCCTCCCGCTCCGCGCCGGCCCGGGCCTCCGCAATCGCCGTGGTCAGTTCCTTCTCGACGCGCTTGCGCTGCTCGATCTCCTCCCGCAGTCGGTCCTCGGCCCGCAACCGTGCCGCCATCTCATCCTGCAGGCACTTCTGCGTCGCGGCGATCTCTTTGGCATAATCGTCGGCCGTCTTCGCCGCCTGAGTCCGAATATCTTCGATGGTCCTGCGGAGTCCCGCCTCCACCTGCTGATGCTTGCCCACCTCCGACGACAGCGCCGCCTCCGCCCGAGTGCGAGCGGCCATCTCCTCCTTGAGTTGCTCCCTCGCCGCCGCCACCGAAGCAGCGTACGCCCGGGCCTTCTTCTCGGCGGCGGCCCTTGCTTCAGCCTCGGCCTGGGCCTTCGCCGCCGCGGCCGCACCACTCTGGGCCATTTCAGCCAGCCGTGCTTCGGCCTGTTTCCGGGCCGCGGATGCCGCCTCCACCTGTCGGCGGGCCTCCGCCGCGGCCTGCTCCAGAGTCTTGACGCTCTCGGCCGTGGCCAGCTTCGCCTTTTGCTCCTGTTCGAGCGTCGCCTCCACCTGCTTGCGCGTCTGCTCAGCAGCGGCAAGCTGCTGCTTCTGCCGCTCGATCAACACCTCATAGGCCTGCGATTTCTTCTTCGCCTGGGCATCGACCGCCGCGACCGCTTGACGCAACTGCGTCTCCACCTGCCAGCGCCGCTGGGCCTCCGCCTCAAAGGCCTTCTGGACTTCGGCTCTTGCCTGGGCCTCGCGCTTGGCACGGTCCTCGGCCTGGGCCTTGGCCTGAGCCTCGCGTTCGGCCCGCTGTTCGGCTTCGGTCTTGGCCTTGGCCTCGCGCCGGGCCTGCTCAACCGCCTCGGCACAAGCGGCCTCCTTCCGCTGGGCGCGTTGCTCGGCCGCGGCCTTGGCCGCGGCCTCAAGCCGGGCGAGCTTCTCGGCTTCGGCCTTGCCCTGGGCCTCTCGAACAGCGCGTTCCTCGGCCTCGGCCCGGGCAATCGCCGCCCGTCGGGCCTTCTCTTCGGCCATGGACTTGGCCATCTCCTCTCGGCGGGCGCGTTGTTCGGCCTCGATCTTGGCCGTGGTCTCGCGCTCGGCCCGCCGTTCGGCTTCCACCCTCGCGGCTGTCGCCTCGGCGGCCATTCGCTCGGCCTGAGCCTTGGCCTTGGCGTACTCGGCCACCTTCTTCTCCGCCTCACGCCGCGCCAGCGTCTCGGCCTCGGCCTGTTTCTGCATTCGCTCAATCAGCTCGTCATACATCCGGCTGTGCCCGACGGCGCCGGCTGCGGCGCCCTGGGACTCGTTCTGGGCCGCCTCCAAGGCCTGGATCAGTTTCACGGCACTGTCGGGTCGAGCCTTGGGGCTGCGGCTCAGCGCCCCCAGGAGAATCGCGTTGGCCTGCCCGTTCAACGCCTTGAGCGAACCGGGCTTCTCCTTGAGAATCTCGTACTCCACCCAGCCCCGCCAACGCTCGCCCTGCCCGCATAGGCTGCGATACAAGCACGCCGCCAGCGAAAAGACATCGCTGACGTCGCAATCCTTGCCGGCCAACTGCTCCGGCGCGGTGTACAGCGACGAGCCGGCGATCTGACGCGACGTGATCCGCACCAGCGCATCGCGGATGAGCCGGCTGATTCCAAAATTTCCTATCTTAACGCCATTGCGTTCGACAAAGACCCATTCCGGCCGAATATCCCGATGCGTAATCCCACGACCCCGCGCGTAATCGAGCGCCTCGGCTGCCTGGGCGAAGACCCGAAACGCCTGCGATGGCGTCAACTGTCCCTTGCGGCCGAGGATACGCTCCAGCGTCTGGCCCGCCACCGCCTCCGAGACGATACACCGGCGCTCGCCGCAGACGATCCAGTCCACAGTCCTGATGATACCGCGGTGTTCCAGGCCCCGCAGCCGCGCCACCGCCGCTTCCAGTAGTGAAAGGACCTGATTATCGGTCCCAAGTACCGCCGGCAGCACCCGAATCCAGACCCTCCGGTCGGACTGGGCGTCCTGCGCCAGGTAGACCATGCCCAGGGCATCCCGCCCCACCTCGTTGACAATGGCGTATCGACCGCTGAGAACCTGTCCCACGCTCGTGCCCCCAAAACGCGGCGTCGGCAGAAACGGCTCGACTCTGGCTTGCGGGTCATGTCTGGCCGTTGTACCGACACTCTCAATCTGTGAATATGTACCCATCCCTGGCTTTCCACCCCGTTGTTCAAGGCCAATATCAATGCGCACGACGGCGACGCCGCCGGATTCTTACAATCACCGTTATTATCGGCAATTCGGTCGGTTTTCGTTCGCCCGAAACGCATTTTCCACGGCCGAAAATCGCCCTTGCCGGCCCCGGCCCGACGAATTCGGCTCAAATCGGTCTTGCATGGCCCCGTCTGATAGCCTAAAATGTAGGTTACGGCTGGGCCCTTCTTTTCAGGCATGAGAACCAACGGCGTGTCATTCGGGCTGTGAATGCCCGCTCAGGAACCGCTTCGGGCATTGTAGCCATGCACCTTACCGCGACCCAACGCAGAGTCCTTCAGGTCCTTCAGAACGGGATGCCCACGACCCTGACTCCCTATCAGGACATGGCCCGCCAGGTGGGGATAACCACCGACGAACTGCTGGATCTGCTGCGGAAGTGGCGTCAGGAGGGCGTTCTGCGGCGAGTCGGCGCGGTCGTCAATCACTTCCGGCTCGGGCTCGATGCCGGGGCCATGGTCGTATGGAACATCCCCCCGCGGCGACTGCACGAGACAGGCCGGCTATTCGCCGGGTTCGAGCAGGTCAGCCACGCCTACGAGCGCATGACCACGGAGCACTGGCCCTATAACCTCTACACGATGGTCCACGGACAGACCCATGAGGAAGTCCGTCGGATCGTCGAGGCAATGGCCGCGGCCGCCGGCGCGTCGGACTATCAAACGCTCCGAACCGAACGAGAACTGAAGAAGGCCCCGCCCACTTACGTTGCACAGTAGCTAAACGCCATCGCCACAAGGACTTACGATGCTTCAACTGCACGGTACGGAACTGGCTGTCTTCGTCCTGGTCTTGCTGGTCTACCTGGCCGCAACGACCCTGGCGGTCTGGCAATTGCTCCGGAAGAGCCGCAGGCCACACCGGCTGATCCTGCCTCTTGTAGCCCTTGGAGCGACGCTGGAGACGGTCCTTCTGGTCTTTCGCGCCGTGGCGATGGGGGCCGTTCCGCTGACCGGCCTGTTCGAGTCGATGATCGTCCTGACGATCGCCTTGGCCCTGCTGTATCTGTTCCTGGCGGCCGTCATCGAGCAGGTGTGGTTCTCTTCGGTGATGGTCTGGGCCATTTCCGCCCTCTTTGCCCTCGCCGGAATCGTCGCCGAGCCCGCCGCCCAGCCCCAACAAATCGCCGCCACACCCTGGGCCATCGTCCACGGCATCGCCATGATCCTTGGCGGGGTCTCCATCATGCTCGCCGCGGCCGCATCTGGGCTTTACCTGCTGGTCGCCTACAAACTCAAGCAGAAACGCCTGACACAGGTCCTTGGCAAAATGCCCAACATCGAGCGGCTGGAAAGGACTATCCGCCAGGCCCTGTTGTCCGCATTCATATTCATCACCGTCGGCATCGTCGGCGGCGTCGGGCTGATCTACATGCACCGGACTTCTATCATCGGCTGGCTGGCCGACCCCAAGGTCCTCTGTATCCTGGGCACGTGGCTGCTGCTGGCGGCCGTTCAGGTGCTCCACAAGCTCCTGCTCCTCAAGGGCCGAACGCAGGCATATATCACGCTGGCCGCATTTGCCCTGGTCCTGTTCGCCATCCTGGGCGTCGCCATCCTCGGCGCCACACGGCACAAGTTCAAGATCCAAGCGCCCCCGGCAACCACCGCGCCTGACGGCGTTCCTGCGCGCCAGGCAGCCGTCGACTATCGATTAACGACTGACGACTGACGATTCAGAGATGAAGATACTGCTGGTCGGACTCAATCATAAGAGCGCCCCCGTGGAGGTCCGCGAGAAGCTGGCCTTCGACGCTCCGTCCACGGCCGGCGCCCTCGGCCGACTCAAGGAGCGCTTCGCCGACGCCGAATTCGTCCTGCTGTCCACATGCAACCGGGTGGAGCTTTACTGCGCCGACAGTCGCGCCGCCGGGGTCCAGCCGGCACAGTTGGTCGCATTCCTGGCCGAATACCACGGCATCGACCCGCAGGCCTTCCGTGACTTTCTCTACGTCCACGAGGACGAGGATGCGGTCCGGCACCTTCTGATGGTCACCTCCAGCCTCGACAGCATGGTCGTCGGAGAGGCCCAGATTATTGCCCAGGTCAAAGAGAATTACCGCCTGGCCTGTGCCGCCAGGACCACGGGCAAGGTCCTCAACCGGCTCTTTCACAGCGCCTTCTACACCAGCAAGAAAGTCTATTCGACCACGGCCATCACGGGCGGCCGCGTCAGCGTCGCCGGCGTGGCGGTGGAGCTGGCCATGCAGCTCTTCGAGGACCTCTCCCAGGCAAGCACCCTGGTCATCGGCGCCGGCCAGATGGGCGAGCTGATCGTCCAGCACCTCCTGGAGTTGGGCTGCCGCGACATCACCGTGGCCAACCGCACCTTCGAGCGGGCCCGGGCCATGGCCCAGCGTTACGGCATTGCCGCCGCGCCGTGGGAATCGCTCGCTCAGGGGCTGTCTGAGGCGAATATCGCCATCGCCTCGGCCGCCGTCCAGGATTACCTCTACACCCGCAGGGACTTCGCCGAACGGGTCAAAAGGCGGCGAAACAACACCCTCCTAATCATCGACGTGGCGGTGCCGCGCAATTTCGACCCGGCCATCAACAAGATTGAGGACGTCTATCTCTACAGCATCGACGAGCTGGCCTATGTGGCCGAGCAGAACCGCAAGACCCGCGAGGACGACATCACCGCCGGCCTGGAAATCATCTATGAGAACGCCGCGGACTTCATGGACTGGTTCAAGGCCCGCGATATCGGTCCGTTGATCGGCCGCATGAAGGGCGAATTCACCCGAATCAGTGAACACGAACTCCAGCGGTTCTTCGCGGGGGTCCGCTGCCAGGCGAACTGCCGGGCCTCGGCGGACCTGATGGTGCACCGGATTGTCGGTAAGCTGATGCACTGCGTGATAAAGAACGTGGACATCGTGGCGCAGAAGCACGGTCCGGCCGAGGCGGCCAAGATGGTCGATGAAATCGTCCGCCACGCCCTCGATATCACCGCCACCAGAGCCGCCTTTGACCACCCCGGCGGCATGGACCCTCACGACAGCGACGCCCACGACAAGACCCCATAGCCGCCATGGACCCCGC
This sequence comes from Phycisphaerales bacterium, assembly GCA_011057845.1. Classification (GTDB taxonomy): domain Bacteria; phylum Planctomycetota; class Phycisphaerae; order Sedimentisphaerales; family Anaerobacaceae; genus UBA2266. The sequence continues at coordinate 8,549 of DSDB01000062.1, forward strand.
AAGACCCATCCTGCGATTGCTGTTCTGGGAAAGCACCATCCGCTGCAATCTGGCGTGCGCCCATTGCCGGCGGCTGGAATCCGACGAGGCCGCCTTCAAGGACCTGACCACCGCCCAGGCGATGAGGCTCATCAACCAGTTGGCGGCCCTCGGCGCCGAACAACCCACGATGCCGGTCATGGTCTTCTCCGGCGGCGAGCCCCTGTGCCGCGAGGACCTGTTCGACCTGATGGCCCACGCCCGCGGCGCCGGGATTCCCGTGGCCCTGGCCACCAACGGCACCCTGGTGGACGCGAACGTCGCACGGCGGATCGCCGAAGCCGGGATTATCCGCTGCTCGGTCAGCCTCGACGGCGCCACGCCCGAGGTCCACAATCGCCTGCGCAAGCTCGAAGGTTCCTTCGAGCGGGCGCTCGCCGGCATTGAACACCTGCGCCGGGCCGGCGTGCCGTTCCAGATCAACATGACCCTGACCCGCCACAACGCCGGCCAGTTGCAGGATGTCTACGAACTGGCCCGGCGCCTCGGGGCCGTCGCCGTGCACATCTTCATGCTCGTGCCCGTCGGTTGCGGGC
>DSDB01000082.1 GCA_011057845.1 Phycisphaerales bacterium
CCGGCGTATCTGCCGTTTAACTGGCGCGGCTGGTGGGACTTTGGGGGCGGGGCGCTGGCGGATATGGCGTGCCACGTGATTGACCCGGTGTTCTGGGCGCTGAAGCTGAAGTATCCGACGAGCGTGATAGCCGACGCCCCACAGGTCAATCACGAGACGTTCCCGAAGGAATCGACCGTGACTTATGAATTCCCCGAGCGAGAAGGGATGCCCGCGGTGACATTGTACTGGTACGACGGCGGGCGCAAGCCTCCGCGACCGGCGGCCCTGGAGGAAGGGCGCCGGCTGGAGCAGGCGTCGAGCAACGTGCTGTTTGTCGGCAGCAAGGGCGTGCTGCGGTGCGGCGAGTACGGCGACAGCCCGCGGCTGATCCCGGAATCGCGGATGCAGGAATACAAGCGGCCGGAACCGACCCTGCCGCGAATCCACATGAGCCACGAGCAGGACTGGATCCGGGCGTGCAAGGGCGGTGTGGCGGCGTGCTCGAATTTCGACTACTCCGGTCCGCTGACGGAGACGGTGGTGATGGGCAATCTCGCGCTGCGCCCCGAGGTGCTCGGCAAGAAACTGCTGTGGGACGGCGCGAATATGAAGGTCACCAACAACGACAAGGCCAACGAATACGTGAACCTGCCGTACCGCGAGGGCTGGTCGCTGTAGGCGGATCGGCATTTCGGTAATCGGCTGAATGATGAGGTACTTGCCATGAAGAAGCACAACAGCACAAACGGCGTGTCTCGCCGCGGGCTCATGGGCGGCGCTGCGGCGGCGATGGCGTTTACGTTCGTGCCGAAGCACGTACTGGGCACGGCGCAGGCCGGCGGGGCCAACAGCAAACTGAATATCGCCGCCATCGGCGTCGGCGGGCGCGGCGAGGGCGATATTCACGAGTGCGGCAGCGAGAACATCGTGGCGTTGTGCGACGTGGACGATCGACAGGCGGCCAATGCGTACAAGACCTACCCGAACGCCCGCAAGTACAAGGACTTCCGGCAGATGCTTGACAAGGAGGACAAGCACATCGATGCCGTGATTGTCGCGACGCCCGACCATACGCACGCGGTGGCGACGATGGCGGCGATCAAGATGGGCAAGCATGTGTACTGCGAGAAACCGCTGACGCACGACATCTGGGAGGCCCGGCAGATTGCCGAAGCGGCCCGCAAGGCCAAGGTCGCGACGCAATTGGGCAACCAGGGCCAGGCTTCGGAAGGGCGGCGCGTGCTGTGCGAGCTGATGTGGGCCGGGGCCATCGGGCCGGTACGGGAAGTGCATTCGTGGTGCAACAGATACATTTCGCCGCGAGGGATGGGGCGGCCGGGCGATACCCCGTCGGCACCCAAGGAGCTGGACTGGGACCTGTGGCTCGGACCGTCGCCGGAGCGGCCTTATCATCCGGCGTATCTGCCGTTTAGCTGGCGGGGGTGGTGGGATTTCGGTACGGGGGTGTTGGGCGATATCGGCTGCCATCAGTTGGATCCGATCTTTCGAGCGCTCAAGCTGGGCTATCCCACGAGCGTGGAGGCCTGTTCGAGCGGGGTCAACCAGGAGACGGCGCCGCTGGCGTCGGTTGTCCGCTACGAGTTCCCGGCCAGGGAAGGTCTGCCGCCGCTGACGTTGACGTGGTACGATGGCGGCCTGATGCCGCAGCGTCCCGCCGAACTGGAGGATGGGCGGCGGATGGGCGAGGCGGACGACAACCTGTTCGTCGGCGACAAAGGCAAGATCCTGGGTTATCGCCTGATACCGGAGGCGAAAATGAAGGACTTTACCATGCCGCCCAAGACCGAGCCTCGCTCTCCCGGGCACCATCGCGAGTGGATCACCGCCTGCAAGGGGGGCAAGCCGGCGGAGTCGAACTTCGACTGGGCCGGCCCGCTGACGGAGGTGGTGCTGCTGGGCAATATCGCGCTGCGGATGGAGAAGCAGTTGTATGAGAAGGGTCTCAAGCTGTATTACGACGGCCCCAATATGAAGATTACGAACCTGCCCGAAGCGAACCCGTACCTCCGGCGGGAATACCGCAAGGGCTGGTCGCTCTAGGCGGCCCATCTGTTGCCGAACGGCAACCGACGCGAAGTGCATTGTCGGGCCCAACTTCTGGAGAAACTGCGTATTATGCACACATCGAATAATAACAAGAATCGACCGGGGAGGCTCGGTCGGCGGCAGTTCCTCAGCACCGGGGCGGCGGTGGCGGCATTCACCGTCGTGCCGCGCCACGTACTCGGCGGGGCAGGGCAGACGCCTCCCAGTGAGAAGCTCAATATCGCCGGTATCGGCGTTTCGGGTCGCGGCGGCGGCGTGCTCCAGGGCGTGGAAAGCCAGAATATCGTGGCGTTGTGCGACGTGGACTGGGCGCACGCGGCCGGGACGTTCAAACGGTATCCCAACGCCAGGCAGTACAAGGACTTCCGCGTCATGTTGGATAAAGAGGCCAGGAACATCGACGCGGTGACGGTGGCCACGCCCGACCATGTCCACGCGGTGGCGGCCATTGCCGCCATGAAGCTGGGCAAGCACGTCTACTGCGAGAAGCCCCTGGCGCACAGCGTATTTGAGGCGCGAAAGATGGCGGAAGTGGCCAGGGAGATGAAGGTGGCCACGCAGATGGGCAACCAGGGGCAGGCGTCGGAAGAGACCCGGCTGATGTGTGAATTCATCTGGGATGGGGCGATTGGTCCGGTGCGTGAGGTGCATGTATGGACCGACCGTCCGCTCAACGGGATCAACGCGGTCTACTGGCCGCAGGGCATCGACCGACCGAAGGACACGCCGCCGGTCCCCGAGACCCTCGACTGGGACCTGTGGCTGGGCCCGGCTCCCGAGAGGCCCTATCACCCGGCGTACCTGCCGTTCAACTGGCGGGGCTGGTGGGATTTCGGCACGGGGGCCCTGGGGGATATCGGTTGCCACCGCATGGACCCGATCTTTCGGGCCCTGAGGCTGGGGCACCCGACGAGTGTGGAAGCGGCATGTACGCTCGTCAACAACGAGACGTATCCGGTGGCGTCGATGGTTCATTACAAGTTCCCGGCGAGGGGGGATATGCCACCGGTGAAGCTGACCTGGTATGACGGGGGCATGAGGCCGCCCCGCCCGGAGGAACTGGAGGATGGGCGTGCGTACGGCACTAATGGCATCCTGTTCGTGGGCGACAAAGGCAAGATGCTCGAGAATCGGCTGATCCCCGAGTCGAAGATGAAGGAGTACAAGGCCCCGCCGCAGTCGATTCCACGGTCGCCGGGGCATTTTGAGGAGTGGATTCGGGCCTGCAAGGGCGGCGAACCGGCCGGGTCGAACTTCGACCATGCCGGACTGCTGGCGCAGGTGGTCCTGTTGGGCAATGTGGTGCTTCGGCCGGAGCTGAAGGAGACCGTCAATCGCACGCCGCTGTACTGGGACGGCGTGAACATGAAGTTCACCAATGTGACCGAGGCCAATCAGTACCTGCGGCGGGAGTACCGCAAGGGTTGGTCGCTGTAGTTGGGCGTTTATACGGTATGGGGCCGGCATGGTCCGGCCCTTAGATACTCGACCATGAAAGGAGTCCTGTAGTGAAGATGACGCAATCGCGGCGTGATTTCCTCAAGAGCAGTGCGGTTTTCGCGGGCTTCACGCTGGTTCCGCGGCATGTCCTGGCCGGTTCGGGGCGGGCGGCCCCCAGTGAGAAGCTCCATATCGCGTGCATCGGCGTGGGGGGGATGGGGGCATCGGATGTTCGGGATGTCAGCAGCGAGAACATCGTGGCGCTGTGCGACGTGGACGACAAGCACGCGGCCGGGACATTCAACAGCTACCCGAATGCCAGAAAATACAAGGACTTCCGCGTGATGCTGGACAAGGAGGACAAGAGCATCGACGCGGTAACGGTCTCGACGCCGGACCACTGCCATGCGGTGGCGGCGATGGCGGCCATGAGGCGGGGTAAGCACGTCTACTGCCAGAAGCCGCTCTGCCACGATGTCTTCGAGGTCCGAATGCTCACGGATGCCGCCAGAAGGTACAAGGTCCAGACGCAGATGGGCATCCAGATCCATGCGGAGACCGCCGTCAAACGCGCTGTGGAACTGGTGAAGTCGGGGTTGATAGGCAAGGTTCGCCGGGTGGACATATTCAGCGACAAGAACTGGGGCGGCGGCGAGAAACCGACCGATACCCCGCCGGTGCCGCCGACCCTGGACTGGGATCTGTGGCTCGGTCCGGCCGCGTACAGGCCTTATCATCCCGCCTACCTGCCGGGCAACTGGCGGCGGTGGTGGGATTTCGGGACCGGCACGCTGGGTGATATGGGCTGCCATATCATCGATCCGGTGTGGTGGGCCCTGGACCTGACCTACCCCACAAGCATCGAGGCGACGCCGGGCCCGTTCAATGACCAGACCTATCCGCAGGCCACGGTGGTCAAGTGGGAATTCCCGGCTCGGGGCGACCTGCCGCCGGTGACGGTTACATGGTGCGATGGTGCGAACCGGCCCGACCGACCCGAAGCATTGGAGCCGGGCCGCTCTCTGCCGGGTCAGGGCGGGCTGTATTACGGGGATAAGGGCGTAATCCTGGCCCCGCACATGAGCAACCCGCACCTGATCCCAGCGGCGAAGATGCGGGAAATCGACGCACCGGAGCCGTTCCTGGGGCGAGGTGTGAACCATTATCAGGACTGGATTCGGGCATGCAAGGGCGGTCCGAAGCCCTCGGCTAACTTCGACTACTCCGGTCCATTGAGCGAGGCCATCCTGCTGGGGAACGTCGCGGCCAGGGCCGGGGCGAAGATCGAGTGGGATGCGGCCAACCTGACCATCACCAACAACGACCAGGCCAATGCCTGGCTGCGGCGGAAGTATCGTGACGGCTGGACGCTGTAACTGCTTACAGCGAAATAATTTAGAAGCCCCAGACAGAATTTGAAGGGGGCCCTTTCACAGGAGAATCAAGATGATGAGCAAGGGATCAAAGGTTGGCGTGATGCTGATGGTTGCCGCCGCTTGTGTGCCGGCATTGGCAAAGGTGGCGACGATTCAGGAATGGGAGTCGCCGTGGAAACTGACGATGCAGGCCTATACATTCAACCGATTCACCTTCTTTGAGGCGGTGGACAAGACCGCGTCGCTGGGGCTGCGTTACATCGAGGCCTATCCGGGCCAGAGGCTCAGCGCCGACAGGGGCAACGCGGCGTTTGTGCATACGATGTCCTCCGAGGACAAGCAGGCCGCGATGCTGAAGCTGCAATCGGCGGGCGTGCGGCTGGTGAACTACGGCGTGGTGGGGCTGCCCAACAACGAAAATGAGTGCCGCAAGGTGTTCAATTTCGCCAAGGAAATGGGCATCCGGACCATCGTCTCGGAACCGCCGGAGGACGCCTTCGACCTGATCGAGAAGCTGGTCAAGGAATACGACATCAACGTGGCGATTCACAATCATCCGGAGCCGTCTCACTACTGGAACCCGGATACCGTGTTGAAGGTCTGCCAGGGCAGAGACAAGCGGATCGGGGCCTGCGCTGACACCGGGCACTGGATGCGGTCGGGGCTTAAGGCGGTTGAGCAATTGAAGAAGCTCCAGGGGCGGATCATCAGTCTGCACCTGAAGGATCTCAATGAGTTCAACAACAAGGGCGCTCACGATGTCATCTGGGGCGCCGGCGAGGTGGACATGAAGGGCGTGCTGGCGGAGTTGAAACGCCAGAACTTCGCCGGGCACTTCTCGATTGAGTATGAGTACAACTGGATGAACTCGGTGCCTGAGATCGCCGAGTGTATCCCGGCGTTCAACCGTATCTCGGCCGAGGTCGGCCAGACGGACTGGCAGTGGATCTTCAATGGGAAGGACCTGAGCGGCTGGAAGGGCGATATGCGACTGTGGACCGCGCAGGATGGGGTGATTCGCGGGGAGACGACCCCTGAGAAGCAGACCCATGGCAATACGTTTCTGGTCTGGGAGGGCGGTCGGCTCAAGGATTTCGAGCTGATGCTCAAGTTCCGGATTCGCAACGGCAACAGCGGTGTACAGTATCGCAGCAAGGAGTTTGCCGAGTTTCGCATTACGGGCTATCAGGCCGAGGTGGAGAACGCCCAGGGCAAGGTGGGTTTTCTGTATCACGAGGGTGGCCGCGGGTGGCTGGTGAATGTCGGCGATATGATGCTGATCGATGAGAAGGGCCAGAAGAAGGTGGTTGGCCGAGTCGGCGATCAGGCAGCCATGATCAAGGCGGGATACTACGATGAGCAGGACTGGAACGAGTACCACATCATCTGCCGCGGCAACCAGGTTGAACAGTATCTCAACGGTTTTCAGACCATCGAACTGATTGACAATGACCGCATCACGAACCCGGAGGACCCCGCCGACCGCAACGGCTCGATCCGCGAGGGTGTCATTGCTCTGCAGATTCACGCCGGCCCGCCCATGCTCGTGGAGTTCAAGGATGTCCGCATCAGGCGGCTGGAGCCGCGGTATGGCGATGCGGTGCTGCTGTTCAACGGTGAGGATCTGGGCCAGTGGCAGGTCAACGGCCCGGACGCCAAGAACAAGTGGGTCGTGGGCAAGGCGGCGGTCTCGCCGGACAATCCGAAGCTCCTGGTCGTTCAGGACGGCAAGGGTGAGATGATCAACCCCGTCAAAGAGCACGGCGAGAGCCTGGATTTCTACTCGAAGGCCAAGTTCGGCGACTGCCGGATTGAAGTCGAGGTCATGGTTCCCCAGGGCTCCAACAGCGGCATCTACGTTATGGGCGAGTACGAGGTGCAGGTGCTCGACAGCTTCGGTCGGATGAAGATGGGCAGCGGCGATATGGGCGCGATCTACGGGGGATTCAGCCCGCCGGTGAACGCCTGCAAGGCGCCGGGGCAGTGGCAGCAGTACGTGATTGAGTGGAAGGCCCCGAAGTTCGACGCCAACGGCAAGAAGACGGCCAACGCCGAGTTCGTGAAGGTGGAACTCAACGGACAGATCCTGCACAAGAATCTCGTCATGAATGGGCCGACGCCGGGCGGCGTCACAGGCAAGGAGGCTGCTGAAGGGCCGCTGATGTTCCAGGGCAACCACGGGCCGGTGGCTTACAGAAACATCGTTGTAAGGCCTTTGAAGCAATAGCCTTATACCAACCAGAGACGCCGGATCGTCCTTATGATTGAGACCGGCCGGGGCCGGTAAAATCAAGCCCCGCGGGTTGACAGGGGTAGTCGGCCCTGCCATAATCCGCGGAATTGTGAAGTAGTCCTAACAACTAGATGGAGCCTACAGCACTCATGAACAGCGAAAAGACCAAGATGGACAGGCGTAGTTTCCTTCGTTCGACGGCGGCCGTCAGCGCAGGTATAGCATTCTCACCGATGGTGTTTGCCGGGGCAGGGGGCAAGGACGACGATCTCAAGGTCGCCCTTCTGGGAGCCGGCGCCGAAGGCCAGGTCCTGATGGACTCCATGCTGAAGATTCCGGGAATCCGGTTTACGGCCGTCTGCGACATCTGGGAGGCCTACAACCTCAAGCGCGTCTCGCGTCTGCTGGACAGGTACAAACACCCGAACAACGCCTACGTGGACTACCAGGACATGCTGGCCAAGGAGAAGGATCTCGACGCCGTGGTCATCGCGACGCCGGACTTCTGGCACAGCCCACAGGCCTGCGCGTGCATGGAGGCGGGGTTGCATGTGTATTGCGAGAAGGAGATGTCGAACACGCTGGAAGGCGCCAAGAAGATGGTTGAAACGCAGAAGAAGACGGGCAAGCTCCTGCAGATCGGCCACCAGCGGCGGAGCAATCCCCGCTACATACACTGCTACGAGAACATCATCCAGAACGCCAAGATGCTGGGGCGGATCACGACGGTCAACGGCCAGTGGAATCGTGCGGCCAGCGACGATCTTGGCTGGCCCAAAACCGCCGAAATTCCTCAGGACATTCTGGCGAAGTACGGCTATAAGGATATGAGGGCGTTCCGTAACTGGCGTTGGTACAGGGGGTTGGGCGGCGGCCCGATCGTGGACCTGGGTTCTCACCAGATTGACATTTACGCCTGGTTCTTGAATGCCAATCCTATGGCCGTGATGGCCAGCGGCGGCACGGACTACTATGACAAGGCCACCCATGAGTGGTACGACACCGTCCAGACGCTACTGGAGTATCAAACAAAGGAGGGTGTGGTCCGTGCGTTCTACCAGGTGCTGACGACCAACAGTAACCAGGGCTACTATGAGCTATTCATGGGCGACCAGGGCACGCTGAGTATCTCCGAGGCGTCCAGTCGGGGTTCGGTCTACCGCGAACCGACGGCGCCGCAGTGGGATAAGTGGGTCGAGATGGGCTACGTGAACGCCCCGCAGGTCGTCGAGGAGCCGGAGAAGGACGCCGCGGCCGGTCCTCTGGATGTCCGCGAGACGGTGGCCCCGCCGGCGTATGAGATTCCAGTTACGATGGAGGGCAAACCCTACCATCAGCCGCATCTGGAGAACTTCTTCGACGCGATCCGCGGCAAGGCGAAGCTGACGTGTCCGGGCGAAATCGGTTACGAGACCGCGGTTACGGTCCTGAAGATCAACGAGGCGGTCGAGGCCCAGAAGCGGCTGGTGTTTGACCCGGCCGAGTTCCACGCGTAGCGGTTGGTTCGTCCGGCTACATCTTCATATACAGACAGTTTTCGGATTTGGCGATGGGGCCCCCGGCCGGGTGTCGGGGGCTCCTGAGAAAAGGACTGGTGCTGATTTGAGAGACGGACTGGTACTTGGATTGGCCGTGCTGCTGGCATTTGCAGTGGTATGTCCGGCGGCGGAAAAGGAAGCAGCGCCTGCGGCCGAGCCGCTGCTTGGCGACGAGGCCGACGGTAGTCTGGCCCAGCCGGTTCACCGGATTCCTCTGCTGACCGATGAAGGCGATGCGGTGGTTCCCGGCGAGGAACCCATGCTGGCTTTTTCGATGAAGCAGACATGCGGGGCCTGCCATACGTACAGCGCCATCAGCGGCGGCTGGCATTTTAACGCGGGCGA
>DSDB01000357.1 GCA_011057845.1 Phycisphaerales bacterium
GCCCTGCGTGTCGTCGCCGGCATGGAAATAGAACCGCCACCTCCAGGTCAGGCGGCCGCCGGCCTCGATGGTGATATCGCCGGTTCCGGCGGGCTCCTTCTCAAAGTCATGAACGCCGCACGGGTTGGCGGCGAACAAACCATACGTGCGGACGTGCCACCAGGTGGGGTGCTTCGGGTTGGAGGGGTGGTCGAAGACGGCGACCCCCGTGACGTTGCCCTTGACGGGACCGTAATAGTCGCACCACGCGGCGCGCTTGCCCCAGGCATCCCCGTCCTTGAGCCCCTCGCTGTTGATGATGCGGCCCTCGGCGCCGTTGCCCTCGACCTGCATGGTGGGGGCCAGCCGGATGGACATGGAGCCTTCTTTCGTGTCGCCCAGGACGACCGGCCCGTGGGAGGCATGAAGGGTGACTTCAAAATCGATGAACTTGCCGTCGCCGCAGGTCCCGAAGCGGTTGACGCGGGTGTCCGTGCAGACGACCGTCCCGTCTCTGGCGACGTACTTGTTGGACGTCTTGATGACGCCGGTGGGGCCACCGGCGACCTCGAGGAATGTATCGTGGACGATCTTGCCGCTGCGGCCCCCTTCGGCCCAGAAATCATGGCCGTTGATGCTGCCGTGCGTGAACCAGAGGCCCTTGTGGTGGACGTGGTCCCTGGCGTCGGCCGGGTTGATGTCCCTCATGGGCCAGTCGCGGGTCACGCCGTCACCCGTGGCCCCGATGACGGGATAGAAGAACGGCCGCGGAACATCCTGATAGTTGTACTCGGTGAAAAACTCGCCGCCGAGTTCGACGCGGAGCGTCTTGCCGGTCTCGGTGATCTTGACGGCCCCGGCGGCCCCGGCAATGGCGGCACGAGCGTTGGCCATCAACCCCGCGAAGACCTCCCGCTGGTTGTGCAGGGCGGCGATGCGGTCTTCGGGCCTGGTGCGGCACTCCAGAAGGATCCAACCCTTGTAGTCCATCGCCACGAACAGGTTCATCAGGTCCTGATACGGGTAGGTCTTGTCGTCCAGCTCGCGGACGTGCTGGGTGTCGCCGAAACGGTCCTTGACGAGGTTGAAATTGTAAACCAGGCCCTCGCCCTCCAGGTCCTGGCCGTTGCAGTTCCAGCAGACGCCGACACTGGGATGGGTGGCGACGTCCATAATCTGTTTGATGACGGGCAGGTGGGAACAGCCGCCGTGGACCTCCAGCCGGACCCTCTGGCCCAGGTCGGCGGCGTATTGGCCGAGTTCATTGAGGCTGCGGCCGATTTGCTCGGTGGTCTTCTCGACGGGCACGCCCTTGGGCAGGTCGTTCGGCTTGACCTTGATACCGGAGCCGCCGCAATCGTAGCTGAGTTTCAGATAGGCCTTGGCCCCTTCGATATTGGCCCTGACCTTCTGCGGGTCGGTATGGTGGAAGTCGAAATTGCAGCCCATGCCCACGAGTTCCACGGGGCTGTCGGCGAAGCGTTTGCGGACCTCGGCCCGCTCGGCGGCCGTGAGCTTGTCGCTGACGCCGTGGGCATGGTCGACCCGAAGCTCCACCCCAAGGATGCGGGTCTTTTCCAGATTGGCGATCAATTCCGGCAGCGGCCAGTCCTGACCCCATAGGTAGGTAACGAAGCCCAGCTTCATGCCGTCGCCGGGGGCGGCCAGGGCGGCCAGTCGGGCCAGCGGTCCACAGGCCACGGCCGCGGCGCCCATGTAAAGGCCCTGTTGCAGGAAATCGCGACGTGTGGTAATGAGGCGACCCATGCTGTTCTCCTTAATTACAACCGGCGAAGCACTCCATCCGTCAACACATTGACAGCCCCGCAAACCGCACAGCGCCGCTGTATCGCAGGACAATCCCGTATACAGACGCCGAAAAGCGGGCGGATATTTCACGCCCGACGCACGCGACACGCACAGGCGGAAACGTTTATTTTCAAAACCATCGAAGCCGATGTCAAGAAGAAACCGCCCTCTACCTCACCAACCCCCAGCGCCCACGAAGCGGCAATGAACATGCATTGCTCGTACGAACGACGATTCAGCGCCCACATGCTTCAGCCGGCTCCAGGCCGCAGTCCAGCCAGGATGAGGCCATCAGGGCGAAATCACGGAAATCCACGCGGCAGTCGCCGTTGGCGTCGCCGGCCGGCGGGGCCTTGCAGGTGGCCGCGTCCACCGCATTCAGCACCGTCGCGTAGATATTCCATCGCCCCGAACGATTGTCCTGCCAGACCACCCGGTTGCCGCTGATCGCCGGATGGATCTGCGAGGCTGAATGGTTCGTGATCCGGAACTCCCGCCGGGTCGTCAGATTGTAGCCGTAGATGTCCCAGTTGCCGTGGCGATTGTCCTGCCAGACCACGATATGTCCCGATATGGCCGGGTTCTCCTGGCTCGCCGGATCGGACACAATGGCAAACTCCACCGGCTCGCCTTCGCCGGACAGGTTCGCCCCGCGAATATCCCAGTCGCCGAATCCGTCGTCCTGCCAGACCACGATGTCCCCCCAGATCGCCGGGTTCTTCTGGTCGCCGGCAAATGTTGCGACGGCCTTCTCCGTCGGCTTGTTCCGCAGCCGGATGTCGGCCGCGTAGATGTCCCAATCCACAAAGTAATCATCCTCCCACACCACCGTGCGGTCGTATATGGCGGGCGTCTGTTGATTGTACAGCGGAATCGATACGGCGAATTCCACCGGAATACCCGGATGCGTCACATCGGCCCCGTAGATGTCATAGTCGCCCGAGGCGCCGTCCTGCCAGACGACGGTATTGCCGTAGATCGCCGGCATCACCTCGTCATTGCCGATAATCCCCGACACCGGGTAGATCGCCGGCGCGTCGCGGTCGCTGATATCGGCCAGCATGATGTCCCAGTCGCCGGAACCCGCGGCCCCGAAGTACTCCTGCCACACGACGCTGTCGCCCCAGACGGCCGGATACTGCTGCCAGCTTGAATTGCCGATTACGTGGTGCCATACCTGGCCGGGGTCGCTGATGTCCGCCACATGGATGTCGTAGTCGCCGCCGACGCCGGACTGCTGCCAGACGACCACGGTTCCGTCGATGTCCGGATACTCCTGGTTCGCCGTCGCGGGAAATACCGCGAACTCCGCCGCCGTCGCCGCCGCACCAGACAGACCCGCAAACACCATCCCCACCGCCATCACACCCGCCGCCGATATGCCGCCCGACCTTTTCATCTGTCTACTCCTTGTCCAACGCTTTGCATCACCTAAGAATAAGGGGGACGGACTACTCACGGTCGTCCGCCCCCCATCAGCAGAGCTTAGAGTATCTGCAACAAACGGTCAAGGTCTCCGGTCGCCCGGCCGGCCCCCCTGATCGGCCGGGTCGCCTGCGGAGCCATCACCGCTCGAATCACTACCTGAATCGTCGCCGCGGTTGCCTATCAGACGCAGCCTTGACTGGATCTGCTCGAGCAACGCGAGCTGCTCCTCGGTCAGCACCGTCAGGATCAGCTCGTGGGCGTCCTGCATAATCCGCCGTTTTTCTTCCGGTGTCTCAGCCTCAGCCGCGGCGGCCCTGGCGTCGGCGAGCGTCTGCTGGATAAAGTCCGCCTGCTCCGGCGTCAGGTCCAGACAGGCCAGCATCCCGGGCAGGCCCGGGCCACCCAGACGATGGCGCTGGGGATCCGGCAGCAGGTTCATAATCTCTTCGAGCCTGGCAAGCTGTTCTTCCGTCAGGATGCCCAGGATTGCCTCGCGAGCCGCCTCCATAATCGCCCGCCGTTCCTCGGGGGTCGTTGCATCCTGCATCGCGGCCCTGGCGGCTTCCATCGTCTCACGAATGAACTGCTGTTGCTCCTCGGTCAACTCCAACGCCTGCCAGATCCGAACCTTCATCCGATTCTGCAAGCGCTCGCCCTTGGGTCCCAACATCCCGTCCATCTGCCCGGCCTGCTCATGGGCGGCCCGGAGCTGGGCCTGTTGCTCGTCGGTCAGCAAGGCACGGATACGGTTGCGCAACTGGGCCCTTGCCTGGAGCCGGGCCTCCGTCATAGCCTGCCGCTGTTCGGGCGTCAGGTCCAACGTACCGATCAGCCCCACCGTCCCGCTCAGCATGGCGGTCGCCTCATCCCCGGTGTCGTCGCCGGTATCGTCATCTCCGGTGTCCGTATCACAGTCTCGGTCGCGGCGCTGCTCGGCTATGTTCCGGGCCTTCGGGTCTCGCAGCCGTGAGCGGTCCTGGCTGGGCTGGTCCGGATTGTCCTGGCTGGTGCGATCGCGGTCCCGGTCGCGGTCCTGAATCTGGTTGCCGGCCGGCCGTTCACGCTCGCCTATCAAGTCCAGTATCTGCTGGATAGCACGTTGATAAACCGCGCGCCGCTGCTGAGGGGTCTCGGCCTCGGCCGCCTCCTGACGCGCCGCCTGGTAAATCGCCTGAATCTGCGCCCGAAGCGCCTCGGTCATAACGGCCCCTGAGCCGGACCCATCGCCGCTACCGGACCCGTCCCCGGCTGCCAGCGACAAGCCGCAGCCCACCAGTACAATCGCCGCTGTTATCAGTAATCGCCTCATCTTATGAGTCTCCTTTCAACCATGTGCAGGCAGCACCACTTCTCGAAGCCAGAATCCACCGCCGGGCTCCAAGCCCCCCAGAAACCACGTTTTTCGGCACTGATTCCACAGCTCAGGGAGCCCTGGCGGCGATAATTCAGTCTAAAGTGCCACCCCATATATGCCCCATAACGCAGAAATCCTGTTTTTTTGCTATTTTTCTGCCCCTCGACACCGTGCATCCGAGGCGGGTATCATGGCGGCAAAGACAAGAACACCCCATTTGGAGGACGCTGACATGCTATCGCACAGTCGCCCAGCCTCAATCGCCCTCGTACTGACCGTTCTGGCCCCAGCGCTACTCGCTGCCGCTCCCGAAGACATCCAGCCGCCTCCGAACGCCCCCGTACCGCAGGGCCCCGGCCTGGCGACCAGGTATCCCGGCGACGAAGGGCTGGAAAATGACCCGGCCGTGCTGTTTCTGGAGGATTTTGAGACCGGCTCGCCCCAGGAGGTCGCCCATCGTTGGGGCCATATCTCCAGGTCCGAGAACATCGCCCTCTCCGACGATATCCACACCCAATCCCCCGGCTTGAAGTCCATCCACATCCGAGACAACGGCCACCTGTACACGCATACCCGGGGCGTGGACACCTTCTTCGCCCGCTTCTACGTCAAGTTCCACCCTAGGACCGGTTACATCCATCATTTCGTGCATATCGTCGCCGACCGCACCCCCACGCCCTGGCCCAAGGGTGGCGCCGGCGAGACCCCGCCGGGTGATGCGAAGTTCTCCACCGGCATCGAGCCAACCGGCCGCTGGGGCAAGTTCCCCCCGCCCGGCGTGTGGAATTTCTACACCTACTGGCATGAGATGAAGACCAAGTGGGGCTCGGTTTATAACGGTATTCAGGAGCCCATCGAGCCCGGCCGCTGGTACTGCGTCGAGGCCATGCTCAAGGCCAACTCCACGCCCGACGCCCATGACGGTGTGCAGGCCTTCTGGGTCGATGGCAAGCTCCACGGCTACTTCGACGGCTTCCGCTGGCGGACGACCGACACGCTCAAGATCAACTCCTTCTGGCTGCTTTACTACAACACCGAGCAACCGGCACAACACAACAACGACCCGGCCCCGGAATCCCGCGTCATGGAGGTCTGGTTCGACGACATCGTCCTGGCCACCGAGTATATAGGCCCGGTCCAGGGCTCGCCGAAATCCGGCAAGAAGAAGGCCACCCCCTCTAAAAGCGCCCTTTTGACGGCCGGGCTGCTCATCGCCGAACCCACGAAGACCGCCTTCAAGGCGGATTTTGCATCGGGAGCTTCCGGCTTCAAGGAGGGACGGCTCGCCACGCATGAAGGGGCAGCCGTCTACGAATTCGGCCCCAAGGGGGTGTCGAACTGGAACACGTTCAGCGCCAACGTTACCGACGCCACCACGGTCCGCTTTCGTATCAAGCCACTGGCCGACGTCTCCGACTTGCAGGTCCTCATCTGGTCCGACAAGCTCAAGGACAACTGCCGTATCCGCCTCGGCGCCTTGGGGAAAGACCAGTGGCGGACCGTCGAGTTTCGGGCGATCGAGGCCCGCGTCGGATGGGACATGAAGGGAAAGAGTCTGGAGGGCGATGTCCTCAACAACGTAAAGATCGCCCTCGATGGACCGGCCGATGCACGGTATTGGCTCAGCCACTTCGAGATACTCGATTGAATGACAATGGCGTAATCACGTCGCCGGCCATCGTGTTAGGCAAGGGGCTTTGTCAGCCCCGCCCGGCCGGACAACGTGTGTGTTTGACATCCGGCCTTGGGCGCATATAATCTGTCCGGTTGTTCCGTCATCCGTCTGGTTTCGCCGATCCATCCTGTTGGAGGCTTGCCAATGAACCGGTTCACCGCGGTCCTTCTCTTGCTGCTGTGGGTAGACGCCAGCCCGTCCGACGCCCGTTACTCTCTCAAGGCCCGTCCACTGCCGGAGATTCTGGGGGTAACGCACGTGGATGGGAAGTACCACTTCACGGACAAGGACTTCGTCAGTGAGGGCGCCGACGAGATTCTTGCGATCGGCAGCCGTGTCATCAAGGTATGGTTTCATGCCTTGCCCAACTCATACCGTTTCAATACAGAATGGCCACACATCGACAGCCTTGTCGATATGGCCCGCACACCCCACTTCCAGCAGTTGTTCGAGAAACCGTTTACGACGTACATTCTCATGGCCTTCGCCGTCGGCCAGTGGGACGGGCACTGGCTCGACGGTTTCAGTGAAGAGGAGCGTCAATTTGAGTACCAGCAATTCTATGACCTGACCGCCTATCTGTTGACTCGGTACAGGGGCACCGACAAGATGTTTGTTCTGCAGCACTGGGAGGGGGACTGGATGGTCCGCGGGGGTACCGATGCGAGCAAAGACCCGACACCCGAGGCGATGAAGCGGATGACGGCGTGGCTCAACGCGCGTCAGGCCGGTGTCAGTGACGCCAGAGAGCGGTTCAGACAGGTGGGCGTAAGGGTCTACCACGCGGCGGAGGTCAATCTGGTGGTGCAGTCCATGGACCAGGGGCGACCGGGCGTCATCAACAAGGTGATACCCAATACGAATGTGGACCTTGTCTCGTACTCGGCGTGGGATTCGGTTATACCGGGCGGCACGGATCCGAACCTCTTTCACAGGGCATTGGACTTCATCGCCGCGAACACGCCGGATCATCCCGATTTCGGCGACAAGAATGTCTATGTGGGTGAATTCGGCGTTCCGGCCAATCAGTTTCCGCCGGCCAAGCGACAGAGGATGGTGGCCAACACAGTCCAGGCCGGTCTCGCCTGGGGCTGTCCCTGGGTGGTGTACTGGCAGCTATACTGCAATGAGTTCAAGGGCCGCGCTGCCCCGTTGCCCGTCAAGCACAACGATGCGATGAAGGGTTTCTGGCTCATCAGGCCGGACGGCTCGAAGGACTGGGCATGGCATTACCTCCACGGATTGCTCAAGCCCGGACAGCCTCTGCCCGGGGCATCAGGCCATGACGCAATCACGGTGGATTGACGTGCGAAGGCGTGGTTCGGCCGTGAGATTATCCGCACCAAGGGCGTTGGCGGTTCAGGTTGGCGGCGAGGAGGTCTCGGGCGATCAGGACGTCTTCGCGGACCTGGAAGTCGAACATGCCGGCGCAGATGAAGTCGGCCCCGCCCTCGTAGGCAAATCGGAAGGCCTCGCGGGGTTTGATGGCTCCGGCGGCCATGACCTTATAGGCAATCCACGGTTTCTTGACGGCCCGCATGAATTCAATGGTCTTCTCAGGGGTCTTGGACCAGATGTTGTCGTTCTCGGGTTGTCGGCCGGCGGACCAGTACTGGTGGCTGTGCAGGGTTTTCATATAGAAGTCCACCTCGATGCCCGCCTTCTCAACAGCCATCGGCACCTCGATGGAATGGCCCGCCAGCCCGGCGAGGACGTTACGGCTCCTGATGTAGTCCACGACCTTGCCCATGAGTTCCACCTTGCCCTGGGCGACCAGCCCATCGCCCACGCCCCCGTGCAGGTAGGCCCCGACGGCGCCGTTGTCGATGGCCCGCCGGGCCTCGCCGGTGGGGTCGGACTCGGTCATCTTGACCTGGGCAATCCACTGGAGATTGCCCCCGCGCTCGTTCCAGTACCTGTTGATGATACGGATGCAGTGGTCGTCCAGTCGCAGGATCGCCGTGTTGATGCCCATTTCCTCGCAGATTTCAAAGGTCTCCATGACCTTCTCGTCGGTGAAGTAGTTGTTCAGCAACGATGAAACGTACATCAGGTCGCGGCTGTGTGCGAAACCGCTGATGAGGTTGCCGCCAGCAAACAGGCGGCTGACGCTTAGATTGCCTATCTTACCGACGGGCAGGCCCTTGCCGTCGGTGGCCGGTTGCGGGGCGGGCCGGGCCTGATTGGCCAGCAGGACCTGCTCTTCGAGGCTCACGGCCAGGGCGGCGGTGGAGGCAAGAGCGGATTGCTTAAGGAAACGGCGACGATTGATACTTTCGGGCATAGTCCACTCCTGTCCTGGATCAAGAGCACGGTCGATAGGCGCACCCTGACCATAATATAGGATAGGCCGGTTCGTGTGTCCACCGCCGGCCACAGACCGTGGGCCTCACGAGAAAAAAAGTGCGCTCGGGGGTGTGCGGTGGCCTTAACGCCCCGCAGGATGACGGCAGGGTAGGGCCCGGTCGGGATTCGCTGTGGCGGCCTTTGGAACGAGGAATCCCTAAATCCATCATCTGCAAGGTCTTACGACTCGGCTGCGGGAACGCCGACCCGGCAAATCGCCCCATCCGCGGTCGGTTCGGCAACAGGGAGATTCGCCCGTTTCTTCCTTTGTGCGGACTGTCAACGACCGATGGCCGCGAGGATTTTTCGCCATTGGCGGCTAATTCCCTTGACCAGAGGATACCGCAAAGGCATACTAC
>DSDB01000273.1 GCA_011057845.1 Phycisphaerales bacterium
ACGCTTCGGGCCCAGATTTTTGCGCGTCTGGGTATCACCGAAGCCGACCGGCCGTTGTTCATGAGCTTCGTGGCGAACAACTTCCGGCTCAAGGGCCTGACACCGCTGATAGCCGCCCTGGCCCGGTCTCGCAGCCAGGGGCGGCCGGTGTTCCTGATTGTGGCCGGGGCGGGCAAGAGCGGCCGGTATCGGCTGCTGGCCAGGCGGCTCAACGTGCATGAGCGGATCGTGTTCCTCGGGCCGGTTCGTCACGTGCAGAATGTCCTGACCATCAGCGAGGTGGCGGTCCTGCCGACGTTCTACGACCCGTCCAGCCGGTTCATCCTGGAGGCCTTGGCGGCGGGCCGACCCGTCATCACGACCCGCTACAACGGAGCGGCCGACCTGTTCGTTGACAAGGTCCACGGGCGGGTGGTAGATTCTCCCGACAATATCGAGGCCCTGGCCGAGGCGATTACACATTTCTCGGACGAGTCGAACATCCGGGCGGCGAGTCAGGCCATTGTAGCCGATGACCTGCGGAAGAAGGTTTGCGTGGATCGGGTGGCCGGGCAGTTGATTGAGCTGTATGAACGAATCCTCGCCCACAGAGGCGAGAGACGATATTGACTATGAGGCCATGTGTTCTCATCGCTGATGTGGTGGCTTTCTGTATGTCCGCCTGGGCTCCGGCGATTCTCGCGGCTTATCTGGTCGGTTCGATCCCGTTCGGGCTGATCATCGCGAGGGCCCACGGCAAGGACCTGCGGTCCATCGGTTCGGGCAATATCGGCGCGACCAACGTCGCCCGGGCCCTGGGCAAGAAGTGGGCGTATGTCTGTTTCTTCCTGGATGTCTGCAAGGGGCTGGTTCCGACTCTGCTGGCTGTCGTCGGCTTTGGTCGATGGGATGGGACGGCCCCGGTGGTCCGTCTGGTCATGTCGCTGGCGGTGGGCGTGGCCGCGATTCTGGGCCATGTGTTCCCGGTCTATCTGAGATTCAAAGGCGGCAAGGGGGTCGCCACGAGTCTGGGCGTGGCGCTGGGGTTGTGGCCGTGGTACACCGTCAGTGCGGCGATTGCCTTGGTCACGTGGGTTCTCGTTGTTGTCATCTGGCGGTACGTCTCGCTGGCCTCGATTGCGGGGGCTGTGGCCTTCTGTACATCACTGGTTGTCGCGATTGCGGTGCTGGACAGTTGGGCCCTGGCGGACCTGTGGCCGCTGCTGCCGGCGGCGTTTGCGATTGTGGGAGTGGTGATCTTCCGCCATCGAACAAACATCAAACGCCTGCTGAGCGGCACGGAGCACAAGATCGGCCACCGTGGTTGATGTGTCCTACGGCGGTCGGGCTTACCTGGCTCCGGCCGGGATGATGCACAGGAAGCGCATCAGGCCGTCGCCGGTGTTCTTGAAGCAGTGCTCCCTGCCGCCGGGCACGAAGATGACGTGCTCGGCCTCGAAGGGATACTCGCCGCCATCGCAGACGAACGTGCCGGTTCCCTCCACGATGAAGACCTCGTGCTCGTGCGGGTGGGTATGCAGCGGCGTGTGGCCGCCGGGCTGGACCTCGAACATCCGCATGGCGAAGTTGGGCGCACCATCCTTCTCGCCGATGAGCCACCGGATCGCCACGCCCGCCGCCCCTTCCATTTTCACTTCGGTCCGCTCAATATCGCTGCTCCTGGCCACCTTCATCAGCATTCCTTTGTAATGACATATCGTGTCTTGCAGTCGTTTCTAACCCAGTTTCTTGCCCAGTATCTCCGACACGACCTTCGGATTGGCCTGTCCCTTCGTCCGCTGCATGACCTGCCCCAGCAGGAAGCCCCGCGCCTTACCGGCTTTCTTGCCGCCGCTTCGTACATCGGCCACCGCCTCCGCATTGGCCGCAAGCACCTCATCGACCATCGCCTCCAGTTCCCCGGCGTCGCTCTTTTGAACGAGGTTCAACTCGTCGGCCAGCGCGGCGGGGTTTTTGCCCGTAGCGACCATCTCAGCGAATATCGTGCCGGCCGCCGTAGCATTGACGGTTCCATCGTCGATCATCTTCGCCAGTTCCGCCACGGCCTGCGTCGATGGGCCCAGCCGGGCGATGCCGCCGCCCTTCTCATTGGCCAGCTTCATGCCCACCTGCGTCAGCAGATTGCAGACCCGCTTGGGCTCGCCACCGGCTCGGACGGCCTGGTCAAAGAAATCCGCCGTCTCTCGCTCGGCCGTGAGCACCCCCGCATCGTAGGCGCTGAGCCCGTATTCCTCGGCAAACCGGCGCTGCCGGGCCAGAGGCAATTCACACAGCCGCGACTGAATCTCGGCCAGCCATGCCTCATCGACCTCCACGGGCACCAGGTCCGGGTCGGGGAAGTACCGGTAGTCGTGGGCCTCCTCTTTTTCCCGCTGAAGGACCGTGATTTCCCTGACGTCGTCCCAGCCACGGGTGCTCTTGTTGCCTATCTCCAGCGTGCGGCCGGTCTCCAGAAACTCATCGATCTGCCGACCGATCTCGTATTCGACGCTGCGTTCCAGCGACCGGAAGCTGTTGAGGTTCTTGACTTCGACGATGGGGGTCTTGTACTGCCGGCCGCCGCGGGTGATAATCAGGTTCACATTCGGCTCGAAGCGCATGTGCCCCTTCTGCATGTCCGCCTCCGAGACACCCAGATACCGCACGATTCGCTGCAACTCCACGGCCAGGGCCCGGACCTCGGCGGCGCTGCTCATATCCGGCTCAGTCACGATCTCCAGCAGCGGTGTCCCTGTGCGATTAAGGTCCACCTGTGAGTAGTTGCCTTCGGCGTGCAGGTTCTTGCCGGCGTCCTCTTCGAGGTGGGCACGGGTAATCCGTATCTTCTTGGTGCGGCCGTCGTCGAGCGGGATTTCGATATAGCCTTCGGCGCTCAGCGGCAGGTCGTACTGGCTGATCTGGTAGTTCTTGGGCAGGTCCGGGTAGTAGTAGCTTTTGCGGTCCCACTTGGTGCGGCGGGCGATGCGGCAATTCAGGGCCAGGCCCGCCAGGATGGCGTATTCCACGGCGAGTCGGTTCATCACGGGCAGGACGCCCGGCATGCCCAGGCACACCGGGCAGACGCGGCTGTTGGGTTCGGCGCCGAACTCCACGGCGCATCCGCAGAACATCTTGCTCTTCGTGCACAACTGCACGTGGATTTCCAAACCCACGACAACCTTGTATTGGAGATCACTCATGCCCGAACCTGTTCGTATGTATGTCAGCCCATATCGGGCCGGCGCTGATGCCATTGGGTCTGTCGTTCGTACATCCGCGCGATTCGCAGCAGCCTGTCTTCGCTGAACGCCGGCGAGAGTATCTGCATACCGATGGGCATACCCCGTCCATCGAAGCCGCACGGGATGCTGATGCCCGGGATGCCGGCCAGATTCGCCGAGATGGTGTAGATGTCCGAGAGATACATCTGCAAAGGGTCGTCGGTCTTCTCGCCGATATTGAAGGCCGTCGTCGGGGCCACCGGCATGATGATGCAATCACACCGCTCGAACGCACTGACCAGGTCGGTCCGAATCAGGTTGCGGACCTTGAGAGCCTTGAGGTAGTACGCATCGTAGTATCCGCTGGACAGGGCGTAGGTCCCCAGCATGATGCGCCGCTTGACCTCCTGGCCGAGGGCCTCGGCCCGGGACTTGGAATACACGGCGACATAGTCTTCGGCCTGTTTGCTGCGGTGGCCGTAGTGTACGCCGTCGTAGCGAGCCAGATTGCTCGACGCCTCCGCCGTGGCGATGACATAGTACGCCGCAATGGCGTAGTCGAAATGCGGCAGTTCCACCTCGATCAACTCGGCCCCCAGGGGCCGATAGACAGCAAGGGCTTCGTCCAGCGCCTTGACAACGGCGGGGTCGGCGCCGGCATTCAGTGAGGAGACAACACCGATTCGCAGACCCTCGACGGGCCTGTCCAGGTCCGCCAGGTAGTCGCTCACCGGGGCCATCGACTCGCAGACACTGGTGCTGTCCGATGGGTCATGGCCGGCGATCACATTCATCAACAGGGCGGCGTCTTCGACCGTTCGCGTCAGTGGTCCAATCTGGTCCAGGCTGGAGCCATAAGCCACCAGACCGTAGCGAGAAACACGCCCATAGGTCGGTTTGAGGCCGACGACGCCGCAGAAAGCGGCCGGCTGGCGAATAGAACCGCCGGTATCCGAACCCAGCGCCGCCGCGCACAGACCCGCCGCCACGGCCGCGGCTGACCCGCCGCTGCTGCCGCCCGGCACGCGCCCGGTATCCCAGGGGTTCACCGTCCGCCTGAGCCCGGAGTTCTCCGTGCTCGAGCCCATGGCGAACTCATCCATGTTCGTCTTACCCACGATGACGGCATCCGCGGCCGAGAGCCTCCCGACCACGGTGGCATCATAGGGGGCCTGGAAGTTCTTGAGAATCCGTGACGCACAGGTCGTCGCCCCGAAGGCGGTGCACATGTTGTCCTTGACGGCTACCGGCGCGCCCGCCAAGGCCCCCACCGGCAGCCCGGCGGCAATCCGTCCGTCGATCTCAGCGGCCCTGGCCAGGGCCTGTTCCTCGAAGACGCTGATATACGCCCCCACCATCGTGTCGATCCGCCCGATCCGCTCAAGCACCATTCGAACCGCCTCGACGCTCGTCGTTCGTCCGGCCGCTATGTTGTCACGCAACGCCCGCAGGCTCAGTACTTCCATCGTCGGCAACCGGTCTTATCGCTTCTTTGTGTGTTGCAGCAGCCACTCGTAGAGCTGCGGGTTGTCGTAGGTTGCGGTCCACGAGTCGTGATTGGCATCGGGATAGACGGTCAGTTTGGCGCTTCCGCCGGCGCGATTGAGCGCCTCAACCATGTTCTCGGACTGGCTGAGCGGCACCACGCTGTCCTTGGCTCCGTGGAAGGCCCAGACCGGAACGGTCTTGAGCTTACCGGCCGTGAAGGGCTGCCCGCCGCCGCATATCGGCGCGGCCGCGGCGAAGGTGTCGGGATAGGCGCCCGCCAGGGCCCACGTGCCATAGCCGCCCATACTCAGGCCCGTAACGTAGATTCGCACGGCATCGACGGCGTACTCCGCCGCGACGGTATCAACCAGGGCCTTGAGCGTCTCGACCTGGTCTGGCCACCACTGGCCCGCCGGGCACTGCGGCGAGACGACGATGAACGGCAGGTCCTTGCCCTGCTCGACCAGCTTGGGCGGGCCGTGCAGCTTGACCTTGTTCAGGTCGCTTCCGCGTTCACCGGCCCCGTGGAGAAACAGCATCAGCGGCCACTTCTTGCCAGCGGGCTCATAGCCGGCCGGCAGATACAGCAGATAGCCGCACCGGACATTCAATGTGATCTGCTTCTCGAAGGACAGGGCGTGTTGGCCTGCTGTGGCCACTGGCTTGGTTTCCATTGGAACTTGCTCCGACTCCGTACAACCGGCAACAGACATGCCCAACCCAAGAACCACCACTGCTACAACCGGTCTCATGGTGAGATATACCTCCAAAATCCTCGGTAACCGTCCCAAGACAAGGCATGCCATTCTGAGCGAAGCGAAGCATCTGGCCTGCGGGCCGGCGAGAACTTCCGTTCGAGTCCCGGATGCTTCGCTTCGCTCAGCATGACAGACGGGATTGCAGTTCTGAAATAGTCTCTTGCCCATGTGAACTACGCCCCCGATCCTTCGTCCAGAATCCTGGGCACACGGAAGAACTGCTCATCCCGCACAGGCGCGTTGGCCAGTACCCGTTGCGTCCCCAGCGACTCGACGGGCACGTCGGCCCGCAGCACATTGCGGATCGGCAGGCAATGCGCCAGCGGATCGACATCGGCGGTGTCCAGTTCGTTCATCTTTTCGACGTACTCGAGGATCGCGCAAAGCTGCCCGGTGAATTGATCGACCTCCGTCTCGGTTAGCTCCAATCGAGAAAGTTTGGCGACTTTCATTACCTGTGCCCGGTCGATTGCCTGCTTCACAGTTGCATCCCCAAACGAAAAGCGAGGCCGGTGGAGCGCCTCGCTGGAATCCTGAACGCCTGCACGGGCGCTGCGTCAGGCCGTAGCCTTCTCGGCAGGCTTGTAGTTGCGCTTGACGGGCTTGACCACAAGCCCCATCCGGATGGCCTTCGCCGAGGCCCTGACCCGGCAGACCTTGCCGTCAATGACCGCACGGACCTTCTGGATATTGGGCTTGAACTTGCGCTTGGTGATGCCGGTAACTTTTTTACCGACACCGCCGTGGCGCTTGGCCTTACCGCGACGGCTGATACTGCGCCCCGTCGTGGTCTTGCTGCCCGTGAAATAACACACTCTTGACATCGAATAGGCTCCTGAGACGTTATTCAATCAACGATTTAGAGCTGCGTAGGATACCAAAAAACCGGGGGAGTGAAAAGGCAAAAAACGGGATTTTCCGAGGTTTGTGAGCCTCGTCCACGGCGCGCCGATCCGGATGGCGCGTGGGTAGCCGCGCGAACGGCCGTCTGAGAGCGTCGGCTTGACGCAGCCAGGGTTATATGCTCTGGCACTCGAAGTGTAAGCTCTTTTCTCGCAACGACTTACACAAGCAAGGCCTCCAGCAATCCGCGTCCGTGCGATCTAGGCGGTCAGTTCTGTTTGAGTATGTCTTTGAGAACCGCCTTGATCCTTGCGGAGTTGGGGTCCAGACGCTCGGCGGTGTGCAATTGCCGGATAGCCTCTTCGCGAAATCCCAACTTGTCCAGCAGCACTCCAAGGTTGCTGTGCAGGATGGCATTGTTCGGGTCCACCGCCAGCCCATCGCGACAGGCCTGGACCGCGTCCTCGAGACGATTCTGCTTGTAGAGCACCTCGCCGAGGTTGTTGTACGCCGGCGCGTGGGCCGGCCGCAGTTGAATGACGCGGCGATAGTACCGTTCGGCGTCCGGGAGCCGGCCCTGTTTCTGATGACCCCATCCCA
Source organism: Phycisphaerales bacterium (assembly GCA_011057845.1). Taxonomy (GTDB): domain Bacteria; phylum Planctomycetota; class Phycisphaerae; order Sedimentisphaerales; family Anaerobacaceae; genus UBA2266. The sequence goes on from DSDB01000273.1 coordinate 6,890, forward strand.
GGTAGTAGAGGGCATCGACGCTGGTGGGCTTGCGCTCCAGGGCCTGCTCGTATTGCTCCATCATGCCCCGGATATCGCCCAGAGCACGAAGCACCGCTCCCAGCGACTCGTAGCCCATGTGGCTGTGTCCGATGATCCCGACGACGGTGCGGTATTCGTCAGCCGCAGCCTTGTAGTCTTTCATGTCCTCGGCCAGGAGTTTGCCGTATTTGTAGTGGATCCGCCAGTCGCCCGGGTTCGCACCGATGGCGGCTTTGTGCCGCTCGGCGGCGTCGACGAACCCCCCTGCCTTCATCTGTACGTCAAGTTCCGCCAGTTGTGTCTCAAACCGCGCAATCTGTTCATTGTGGTAGAGCTGATTCGTAAACGGGGCCCGGCGAAGAAACCCGTTGAGCACTTCGCGGGTATGCACGAACTCATCCCAATCGGTATAGGCGAGCTTCTCGCGGCAGTATGCCTCATCGGCCGGTTCCTGTCCGAGGGCCTTGTCTGCCAGACTGGCCGGGAGCATCTTATGGACCTGTTCAAAGACGGCCCGTGCGACGACATAGTTCCCGTGCATGTTCAAATGCACGTGCTCCCAGAACGACTCCTCGCCGGGTGTCTGTTCAGCCTCGGCTTGCGCCAGTGCGCCTTCCGCGTCCGCCAGGGCCACCCAGCCATCCTTTCCGACGGCGGCCACTTCGCGGATAACTGCATTGATCCGCGAATCGGCGCGGAAGCGCAGCGTATCGAGGTTCCTGGCCCGGATGAAGCGGTCGGCGGCTTGCGCGTAATGGCCCTGCTGCCACAGACAACGGCCCAGGCGAAAGTGCAGGTCCGCGTACTGCGCGTCAATGGCCTCGGCGGCCGCGTATTGCTCACAGGCCTCGGCCCATCGCCCGGCCTGCTCGTGCGCCACGCCAGCGTCATAGAGCGCCTGCCATTTCTCAATGTCTGCCGACGTAAGGCGGTCCTCATGCAGCGAGGAAAACGGGGCACAGTCCTCGAGATTGACGCCCACCGTCGATAGAACGACCCGGGCCCCGGTGGCCAGGGCGGCGTCGCGGATATCGCTGAGGTTGCTTCGAAAATGGGAATAGACCGCTTCGAGCCGCCGGTCATTGTGGCGGATTTGTTTGTCAGAGAAGATCTCCATGCCGGACCACTCGGTTGGAGCGCCGCGGCGGAGCCCGGCCGCGGCAATGAGCTGGCCCAGCCGCAGCGACTTGAGGGCAATACTCGCGCGGATCAGGCCGATGCGTCCGGAGAGCCCCCCAAACGCTCCGCCGGGGCCGTAGGGCCCCACGACTTCGTTGTTGCCCAGGTACACCACGAACATGTCTGGATCGTGCCGCGCCAGGTCCTGGGCGACCACCCGAACCACGTGGGAATTGACCGCGGACATGGCGACTGTTGCGACCTCGAAGTCGACGTCCGGGTGCTCGGCCTCCAGCATGACCTCCAGTATTCGCCCGATGTTGAACGATGCATCCGGGATGCCCTGGGCGGCGGAACTACCCAGCACGAATATCCGGTAGGAGTCGCGGGGTTTGGCCGCTGGCAGCGAGAAGGGCTCCAGCTCCCTGGCGATGCTCGGCGGGAAGAACCGCCAGCCGAAGCGTTCGTTGTTGACGATTCTGGCCGTTCCGCCGCTGCTGTACCGCAGGGTCGCTGTCGTAGGATAGCCGTAACCGCCCAAACGCAGGGCAATCTCCACCAGCACAAGCAGGGCAATCGGGATCACGGTCGCCGCGACAAGCCGATAGGCCCACAACCGGCGCCTGGCGATGGGGGGGCGCGACTTCTTCGGCTTCTCTACTCGTGCGGGCGGTCGGGTTTGCTGAGGCTGCCCGGCTGTTGCGCGCTCCGATCGATCCTTGAGTTTGCGGCGGCGAGAATCACGTCCGGTTTGTCGTGCGGCATCCCTGCCCTTGCGTTTCGAAGTCATCCTATGCCTTCTGCCCGCTCATTTTCCTGAGATATTCGACCTC
>DSDB01000471.1 GCA_011057845.1 Phycisphaerales bacterium
ACCCCACCACTCTCATATTATACCTCAAAGCGACCCGGCCTGTCAAGCAAAACCGCCTGCATCGGAGCCAGTCAGCCGGTCAAAAAAGTTGCCCTCAGGCTTGTCCGGGCGGCGAAAATGCTGTTTAATGATGTGCAATTCGTTGGCAGAACGAAATCCGATGGACCTGAAATTGTGTTGAGGTGAGTTGAAAATGGCAGATTTGAAGGCGCTGGCCGATGCGGTCATCAAGGGGGACCAGAAGACAGCCGTCGAGATAACCCGAACCGCCCTGGGCGAGGGCGCCAGTCCCAAGGAGGTGCTTGAGAACGGACTGATCGCGGGCATGGATGTGGTGGGGGCTCGCTTTAAGAAGAATGAGGTGTATATCCCCGAGGTCCTTATATCGGCGAGGGCGATGAAGATGGCTATGGAGCTTCTCGAACCGGCGCTGGCCAAGGCAGGGGTCAAGCCGAAGGGAACCTTCGTCGTCGGGACCGTCGCGGGCGACCTGCACGATATCGGCAAGAACCTCGTCTCGATGATGATGAAGGGCGCGGGGTTCCAGGTGGTTGACCTGGGCGTGGACGTCTCGGCGGAGAAGTTCGTGGCCGAGACGACGAAGTCCAACGCGCAGCTCGTGGGCATGAGCGCCCTGCTGACGACGACGATGCCCGGCATGGAGAAAACGATCAAGGCCCTGCGAGAGGCCGGCGTATCGGCGAAGGTCATGATCGGCGGGGCCCCCGTCACGCAGGACTACGCCAATCGCGTCGGCGCCGACGGCTATGCCCCGGACGCCGCCTCCGCGGTCGACACCGCCAAGAGCCTCGTGGCGTGAGCCCGGCCTGCCTGGACACGAGTGATGGGCAGCAACATGTCTTGACAGCCGCTTCGGCGGCTGTTCTCCTGCGCCCGCTGTGGTAGAATAGCCGTAAAGACACGCAAACGGTCTGCTTTGACGCTGCGCTCTGCTATCCGGCACATCCATGCGACGCATACAGAACAAGGACCTCGCCCAGTTGCTCCTGCAACTGCGATACGCGCCACAGGCCAGGCGACGTGAACAGCTCGCCGCGGCCGAGCAGTTGGTGCGCCTGATCGACCCGGCGAAGGAGTATCCGTTCGAGTTCATCCATTACCGGATCGTGGGCTTCTCGCCGAAGGAGGCGCCGGACCAGCCCATCGTCATCGGCCAGGAGATTCTCAGCGATCTGTCGATATTCATCTCGCGTCTGAGCGGACAATTGGCCGAGACGGTCGATCCGATCCGCGAACCCGTTCATACCATCGAGACCCTGATCGAACACTTCGGCATCTCGCGCAGAACCGTCGAACGATGGCGTAAGCGAGGCCTGGTGGGGCGAAAGGCCATCTTCCCGGATGGCCGCAGGCGGCTGGCTTTCAGTCAATCGGTGGTGGATCGGTTTGCCGCCGAACATGCCGACGCGATCCGGCGCGCCGGCCGCTTCTTGCGCACCACCGAAGCCCAGAAGTCCGCCATCGTCCGTCGGGCCCGTTCGCTGGCCGGTGATGCAAGGCTCTCCCGCCACAAGATCATCGGCCAAGTGGCTGCCGAGTACGGCAAGGCCCACGAGACGATTCGCTACACGCTCAAGAGATACGAGCAGGAGCACCCTGACAAACCCGTCTTTCAGGGCCGTGGCAAGCCCGTTTCGCCGGCTGAGGCCGCCGAGGTCTATCGCCTGTTCAGGCTGGGCACGCCCATCAAGGAATTGATGCAGCGGTTCGCCATTACCCGCAGCTCCGTGTATCGGCTGGTCAACCTCCGCCGGGCAAGGCTGATCCTGGGGGCCAAGATCGACTTTGTGCCCAGCGCTGAGTTTGACAATGCCGACGCCGAGCGGATAATCCGTGAAGAGCCCCTGCCGGTGCGCCCCCAACGCGCGGCCGGGCCGCCCCGGATACCGCCCCTGACGGGCGATCCGGCGGCCGAATCACTGCCGCAATACTTACAGACCCTCAAGGACACGCCTATTCTGAACCGCGAAACCGAGACGGCCTTATTTCGCCGGTACAACTACCTCAAGTACGTGGTCCACAACCAACGCCCCCGCTTGAGGAAGCCGACCCCAGCGAGCCGTCTTCTGGATGACCTCGAGGCCAGACTGGCCGAAGCCGAGGAGATCAAGAACCGTCTGATTGAGGCAAATCTCCGGTTGGTGGTCAGTGTAGCCCGCAAGCATACCGCGTCGACCGCCGCGAACATGGTGGACCTGGTCAGCGAGGGCAACCTGTCGCTCGTTCGGGCCGTCGAACGGTTTGACTACACAAGGGGATTCCGGTTTGGCACGTATGCTTCCTGGACGATTGCGAAGGATTTTGCGCGCAAGCTGCCCGCCGAGGCGGCTCGACCGGACAAGGCCCGCGGCGAGATGATCGCGCAGATGGAACAAGCCCTGTCGGCCCAGCCCGGGCAGGACGTCGCGGCGGTGGAGCGGGCCCACCGTGGACTGGCGCAGGCCATCCGCGATGAACTCGATGAACGCGAGCAGCACGTCATTCTCAGTCGATTCGGGCCCATCGGAGAGCCGATACGCCGCAAGACCAAGAGTCTGCGGGAAGTCGGCGAAGAACTGGGATTGACGCGGGAGCGGGTTCGCCAGATCGAGCTGGCGGCACTGGCCAAGCTGCGGCACAGCCTCAGCAGTGAAGAATTTGAACTGCTCACCGGACCGGCCTAGAGCCGGTGCACGACGCAGCGCGGACTTGCCCTGCGGGGCCGGGCGCGGTAAGGTTCATCGCTCGACAGCATCGGCGATTGCAGCACAGTCTGAAGGAGCACCGACATGGACAGTATCGGCTTCATCGGCGGCGGGAATATGGCCGAGGCCATCATCAAGGGCATCGTCACGGGCGGGCTGTATCCCGCATCACAGATTTCAGTCGGCGACGTCAAGGCCGAGCGGCTGGCGTACCTGGCCGACACCTACGGCGTTGCCATAACCACGGATAACTCCGAAGTTGCCGCGGGATCCGACGTCCTGGTGCTGGCCGTCAAGCCACAGATGCTGGCCCAGGCGGCCGAGAGCATCCGCGGACATATACGCCCGGATGCCGTCATTGTCTCCATCATAGCGGGCAAACGGGTTTCGGACATTGAGACGCTGCTGGGGCAGTGGGCGATTGTCCGAGTGATGCCCAATACGCCCGCCCTTGTCGGCGAGGGGGCCAGTGTGCTGTACGCCAACGACAGGGGCAGGACCGGCCTGGATAAGGTCAGGCGGGTATTCGGGTGCATCGGCGTGGCGCTGACGGTCGACGATGAAACGCTCATAGACGCCGTGACCGCCGTCAGCGGTTCCGGGCCGGCGTATTTCTTCCTGTTCATGCAGGAGATGATCAAAGCCGGGACCAGCCTGGGTCTTACGCCGGAGGTTGCCCGCCGCCTCGTGCTTCAGACGGCCAAGGGGGCGGCGTTGCTGGCGGTTTCCGCGGACCTGCAGGGCCAATCGACGGAGGACCTTATCGCCCGGGTGGCCACGCCCGGCGGCACAACGGAGGCGGCGTTGAACGTATTTCGTGCGGCGGGTTTCGGGCGGATGGTGGATGAGGCCCTGCGAGCAGCGTGCGGGCGAAGCCGTGAACTATCGGCCAGGTGAGTCGTACAGGGCTGGGGCGGTGGCTCTTCGTCGGGACCGTGCTGACCTGACGATACGCCCGATAACCCCACGGATGATCGAGAAAAAGCCATGCCGCAACACCGTTGAGCCCTGTGCGGACAGGCCTTCATCGGCTTGCTGAAGGCCTCCGTCAATGTTCCGGCGGCGTCTCAAAACCGCGGCGGACAGGCGGGGTTGCGTTGAAGCGATACCCCAAATGGGTCGATGATAGAGTACCGGTTCGTAAGTCTCGTACCGACGAAAACTTAAGCTGACGCCCCCTTATCAGGAGAACCTGACATGGCGAAGATTATCGCAACCGTATGCCTGGCCTCGATCATGCTGTTTGTCGCCTCGTGTTCCAGGACGGAGCCCCCGCAGACGCCTTCGACACCCCCGTCGCCGACGAGTGATGAACATTCAGCCGATACGTCGGTGGCCCCGTCGGAAGCGGTCGGCGAAACGCCGGGGTCGGCGCCGGCCCAGCCCAAGACGCGCATCAAGATACAGGGCACGGCCGTCAGCCTGATCCCGCCCCAGGGATTCGCCCCGACCACCCTGTTTTTGGGTGTTCACCAGCCCGAGACCAACTCCTCCATACAGATTACCGAGTTGCCGGCCTCGCTGTCTGCGACGATTGCGGGCTTCACCGATCCCAACAAGCTGGCCGCCAGCCAGATGACCCTGTTGTCCCAGAAGACCGTCAAGGTCAGCGGAATGGACGCCACGTTGCTTGAGATCTCGCAGAATGCCTTTAATCTGGTGTTCAAGAAATGGATGCTGCTGTTAGGGGACGCCAGGCAATCCGTGAATATCATGGCGACCTATCCCCTGCGGTTCGAGGCGAGCCTTGGCGAACCGCTGCGACAGAGCCTGATGACGGTGGACTGGGATCGGACGCCCGCCAAGCAACTGGCGGCGCAGTTGCCGTTCGCCGTTACGGTAGACGCTCCGTTTGAACTGGCCGCCAAGATGGGAGACAACCTTGTCTACACCGTCGCCGGCGCCTGGCCTCCGGCGGATGCCAATGCACCCATCATCTTCGTCAGCACCGCCGTACCCCGAGGCCCCATCACTGACATGAAAACGTTTTCCGAGACACGGCTGCTTATCGCCGGCAATATCAGCGAAGTTCAGGTGCTGCAATCGCAATTCACCGAGATCGACTCGCTGGTGGGCTACACGGTCGTGGGCGCGGCCAGGGAGAAAGAAACGGGGGCGCCGCTGTTCGTTCTTCAGGTGATGTTGTTCGAGCAGAACCAGTACTACACGATTAAGGGGCAGGTCGGCATGGACAACAGGGCGACGTACGAAGACCTCTTCAAACGGGCGGCGGCATCGTTCCGACGCCGCAAGTAGAGGCGGCGCGCCGCTGACCGTCTGGGGCACGTGCAATCCCATGGCGGATGCCCGGTCCCGTTTGCACGGGCCGTCCGTCGGCTCACTCCACGACAATGGCCTCGACGGGGCATTCGTCGGCGGCCTGCTGGACGGCGGCCTCATATTCCGCGGGCACTTCATCCACGAGGACCTCGGCCATGTCCGTGCCCATGGTGAAGACCTCAGGGCACGTATCGCAGCACAGCCCACACGCCGTACACGTGTCTTCAATTCTGACTTTCATGGCATTTCCCCGGTACGTCGGTTTCAAACATGGCGACGGGCATCCGTGGCGCCCGCAACGTCTTCATTCTACGGGAGCCGACAAAAACCGTCAATCCGCAATCTTCCTGTTGAAAGGCCGCCGCGAGGCTGCTATAGTACACTGTGATACCGCCTCGGATCTTTGATACGTCCATAGGGATGCAGTTCATGTATCGGCCGGGTCCCATGCAAGCGGGGCCCGTGAACCTGGTCAGGCGGGGAACCGAGCAGCCATAAGCGAGTGCGTCGCTGTGCTGTGGGTCAACCCGGCCGGTCTTTTTTTCTGCATCCGTCTATGGCGTCCGACCTTGTGGGATAGTCCCGGATTATGGCGTATACGGTTCTCGCGCGAAAATACAGGTCTCAGACGTTCGACGATGTGATTGGGCAGGACGCCATCGCCCAGACGCTCAAGAACGCCATTGAAACAGACAAGGTCCACCATGCCTATCTGTTTACGGGCACGCGAGGGGTGGGCAAGACGACCGTCGCGCGAATCCTGGCCAAGAGCCTCAACTGCCTCAACAGCGATGGGCCGACCACGAAGCCCTGCTGTAAGTGCGACAGTTGCGTCGCCGTCAACGCGGGCGAGGATATCGACGTCATCGAGATCGACGGCGCCAGCAACACCGGCGTCGATAACGTGCGGGCACTGCGGGAGAACGCGATTTATCGGCCGGCGCGGGCCCGGTTCAAAATCTACATCATCGACGAGGTTCACATGCTCTCGACCGGGGCTTTCAACGCCCTGCTCAAGACCCTGGAGGAGCCGCCCAGCCATGTGAAGTTCATTTTTGCGACCACCGAGCCGAACAAGGTGCTGCCGACCATCCAGTCGCGCTGCCAGCGGTTCGACTTCGCCAATATCTCCGTTGCCGTGATCGCCGAGCAGCTTGAGGCGGTGCTGAAGAAGGAGAAGATCAAGGCGGATAAGGATGTGTTCCTGCCGCTGGCGAAGATGGCGAATGGCTCGATGCGTGACGGCCTGAGTCTGCTGGATCGGCTCATCAGCACGGGTGCCGAGCCGCTCAGCGCCGAGATGCTGGAGAAATACCTGGGCTGTCCGAGCAGCGAGAAGGTGTATGCGTTGATCGGCAAGATGGGCGACGCCGATGCGGCCGGGACGCTTGACGCGCTGGATGATCTGCTGGCGGCCGGGCTCAATGAGGCGGCCGTGGTAACAGCGTTGATTGAGGCGATGCGGGACCTGATGGTCGTCAAATCCGCCGGGGCCGACAGCAAAGTCCTGGCCCTGACCGCCGAACAGCAGAAGCACGCGACCGACCTGGCGGGCAAGTTCGACGTCGCGGCCCTGGTGTATGCGATTGCGGCCATGGAGAAGCTGCAGTGGACAGTCAAGAACAGCGATACGCCGCGGGCGCTGCTGGAGGCGACCCTGCTGCGGTTTGCCCTGGCCGAGCACTTCCTTAATGTGGACGATTTACTGGCTCAAGCCGGTGGCGCATCCGTACCGGCGCATAAAAAAAAACGTGAGCCCGTGAATCGTAGCATGGGCTTCCAGTCCATGCCTGCCGAGCAGTCTGCCGACATCGAAACGCACGGGCGGGATGCCCGTGCTACGGTTCGCGCGCCGCAGGCGGTTATTCCCAAGCCCCCAGCGCCGCCGGGCAGTCCCCTGTTCAAAACGGAACTTCATCCGACGGCTTCAGTGGACGACGCAGCCGGGGAGCTTGCACTGGTCCACGGCGAGCACAGCCCCATACCGGGCTGGGTCAGGATTCTCGATCTGATTGGCTCGCGGCTGGGGCCGGGTACGCGGGGCCTGGTTCAGTGCGCGACGCCGCATTTCTCCAACGGGCAGTTGACCCTGCGGTTTGCGCCCGCGTCGCGGATGCAGATGGAGATGTGCCGCAACAACGGCCGCAGCAGCCAGATCGAAGCCCTCCTAACCGAGCATTTTGCGACACCGGTGATGGTCAAGTTCGAGATCGCCGCCGACGCCGCCGAGCCACAGGAAGCGCCCCCCCCCCACCGCATGACCTCCGAGATGAAAAAAGAACTCCTCAACCACCCCGCCGTCAAAACAGTCCTGATGGAACTCGACGCCACCGTCGCCGAGATCACGGAGCAATAACACCCCCCAGCGGGCGACTGATTTGCCCAAGCCGCTATTCCTCGTGCGATTTACCGCATGCGACTCGCATTCAAGGCGGGCTCCAACAGCTCGGCGTTGGCGACCCAGAGGACAAAGTAGGGATTGGCGGTGCCTTCTCTGGCGAGCATTATCAGGAACGGCCTATCGAAGATAAGGTCCTTCGGCTTCGGCGGGTCGTCCGGAAGGCCGCCGCCCGCACCCAGCGCCTCGGAGAGCAGGACTGCCCCCTTCTCATCGAACCGGAACCGAATTCGCTGACGTGCTATCACAAACGGGGCCTCTTCGCGGTCCGGGTTCGTCAGCCGTAGCGGTTTTCCAAGCAACTCAGTAAAACTGCGCATCAAATCGAAATTCAGAAGCGGCACCTTCATCGTGCGTGGGACAACATGCCTGAACTGGGGCTCCCGGATACGGGCCATAACGGACTCTATCGTCTGATCGAGCCTTGCCAGCGGAGCGACCTTTGCCAGGTAGAGCCGATCTTCGGACGACTCCAGCGAAAGGGAGACAATGAAGTCGTCTTCGCCGACGAAATCACAAATTCGGACCTGGGATAAAGCCCAACCCGCAACAACACTACGGCGGCCAGGGGGGCCAAAGCCAAAGCACTGTACCGGAGACTGCCCGAAAAAAAGCGGTTCGGGCAGGCGGTCGAACGGATAGCGGAAACGAAGTTCCTTGAATAGGTAGGCATACGTGATCCAGTAATTTCTCGGGGCCTGGTCCCGCGCGATATCGAGCAGAATCGGGCTTGCCCGGGGACCGAACCTGCCTTTCAGCATTTGCTCGGCGTGCAAGAAGAACTCGTCCGAGTTGATCCCGGCCAGTGCAATGTACGAGTTCGGATCGAGGTCCATGGAGGTGATGGCCCGCTTGTTGAGCACAGCGACCATGGGATGTTCGTCAGGCATGTGAATTTCACACCCGAAGTAGTCGCACAGTTCATTCCAGGCTAACTGGAAGGTCGCGCAGTACAGAACATTGCGATCCGGCGCGATCTCCTGCTCAAGGTGAGCCGTAACGATAGTCTGCAGGAGGTCGCGCGCATCGGCTTTGAGAGCGGGGACACCGGCCGTCGCGTCGTGGTTCGCCTCGCCGGTTGCGACCGCGACCCGGTGTCTGTGCGATTGCTTTGTCAAGACCGGCAATCCAATGAAGACACACAAGACCGAGAGGATAATGGCTGCCAAAGCTGCGCCTACGACGGTGAGGGTGTATCTGCGGGCTTTTCCGGTTGTCCTCATAAAAATCACTCGTACACACGCCTAAGCCTCATGATATATATGATACAACAACCCCATGCCCGGTGTCAACGGTAGCCTCGTGGATTTGTGGGTTCTCACAAACCACGCAAGATCCAGTGCCCGTGGTGGTCTATCCGCTTTCCATCCGCGGATCACGTCAGGGGCGGCAGCTTGCCCGCGAACCTCGTCTGCGGTATACTTACAGGCCGATGGATACGGCTTACACGGACAGTTTGAACAGGTTAATCGA
>DSDB01000171.1 GCA_011057845.1 Phycisphaerales bacterium
GTCGACCAGAAGCTGGTCATGTTCACCAAGGGCTGCAACGGACGACTGGCGACCACGGACTACAACCTCACGAAGGTGGCCCAGGTCCGCTCCGTGGATGTGGTCAACATCAACGACATGGCCAACTCGCTGAAGGTCGTCGCGCTGCCCGGCGAGGGCATGGAAGTGCGGATCGTCAAGCCGGGCGAGGAGGCCGACCAGGGAATCGGCTATCTCGACGACGGCACCATGATCGTGGTCGAGGGGGCCCGCAACAAGATCGGCCGGGTTGTCCAGATCAGCGTGACCAGCTCGTTACAGACCTCCGCCGGCAAGATGATCTTCGGCAAATTCGAGGGCTTCGCCGACGAGTCCAACGCCGAGTCCGGCCCGGCCCGCCGCCCGCCGGGCCGAAGACCGCCCTACAGACGTTAGAGACGGCCTCGCAACGACTGTTTTGACGTGTCATGCTGAGCGCTACGTTTGCCATGCTGAGCGCTACGCTTGTCATGCTGAGCGAAGCGAAGCATCTCCTATCTCCGCCGCCCAGACCGAACCAGGCACTTGAGGAACACAGCGATGGCCAGGATATTGCCCGCCGCGAACAAGGCCGGGGAGAAGTGCTTCGCGTAATCGGCCTGCGTCACGGCGCGTCCGCCCATGCAGAACGCCACGACGATGATAACGCAGGCGACGACATAGCCGATCCAGTCGAGCCGCGTCGTGCGGATGGGTCGGCCCGTCAGGTCCCGCCCGAGGACCAGGATCGCCATGGCCAGCATGGTGATCGAGACCAGGACCGGATACAGCACGGGCGACGCCCAGACCGTGGGGATCAGAAACAGAATATCCCAGTCCATCAGACTCGCCGGCCAGTCAATCAGCAGCTTGAGCCAGACGTAGTAGAAGATGTCCCAGATGGCGAAGATGACCAGGAAATAGGCGAACCGCTGGCGGATATTCGCCCCGGCCAGATAGCACCCCGTCAGGATCAGCACCAGCGTCGCCGCCTCGCGTCCGATCTCCGTCACAAGCAGCGGTGTCCAGCGTGGGTCCATGCCGAACGACGTCAGGGGGAAGTCGAATCCGTCCGGGTGGAATATCTCCCGCAGGTAGACCACGACGGCCGATTCGATGTAGGCGAACGCGATGCCGAAGGCCACGACGACCAGGAAACGCGAAATGGGTTTGCTGAACGGGTTGGACATCATGGTCTGGTCTTTGGCTTAGAGTCCGGCCAGCTCCCGAAGCAGTTCCGCAATGATGCGGTCCTCCGGGACGGTGGCGATTCGCCGGCCGTGGCGGTAGAGGAACCCTTTGCCCTTGCCCGCGCACACGGCCAGGTCCGCGTCGGCCGCCTCGCCGGGACCGTTGACGATACAGCCCATCACGGCGATCCGCAGGGGCTTGTCGATGCCGGCGACGGCCTTCTTAACCTTGCGGGCCAGACTCACAATATCGATCTCGGAGCGGGCGCACGTGGGACAGACCACCAGCTCCACCTGCCGCCTGGCGAGCAGCCCCAGCGACATGAGTATCTCCACGGCGATCTTCGTCTCAACGACCGGGTCGCCGGCGGCGCTGACGCGGATGGTGTCGCCGATGCCCTCGGCCAGGAGCGTCCCCAGGGCCACGGCCGACGGGATGCGGGCGTCGTCGGGCAGCCCCGCATGGGTCAGACCCAGGTGGATCGGATAGGCGAACGCCTCGGCGATGGCGCGGTTGACCTCGATGGTCCGCGGCGTGTCGCTGCTCTTGGCGCTGAGGACCAGTGGGTCGAATCGGCGTTTTTCGAAGATCCGCACGTACTGTCTCATCTCCTTCAGCATCAGGGCGGTGCGCTGGGCCGGCGGAACGGCCGCCCGGCTCAGGTCCCGTATGCTGGCCTCATTGACGCCGATACGGACGGCGACCCGGTGGGCCCTGGCCGAGTCGATGATGCGGTGCAGGTCGTCGCGGCTCTTGACATTGCCCGGATTGAGCCGTATCTTCGCCGCTCCGGCCTCGATGGCCTCGACGGCCCGGTCGGCGCTGAAATGGATGTCCGCGATCAGCGGCACGTTCACTCTGGCGACGATCTTCGCAAGGGCCTGTGTATCGGCCCGACGCGGCACGGCGACCCGGACCAGCCCGCAGCCGGCTTCAACCAGCCGGTTGATCTGGCGGACGCAGCGGGCCACATCCGTTGTCGGGACCTTGGTCATGGACTGGACCACGACAGGGGCCTGCGAGCCGATATGCACGCCGCCGACGTTGACCGTGGTGGTTGTTCTTCGCGTCATCACGCGGCCGATTGTAACGTGCCGCACGGAGTCGGGCAAGATGGAATGCACCCCGGATGCCGGGGCGTTTTGTGAACATGGGAACCGTGTTGCTCTATCTGCTGATGGCGTTGGCCGTTGCCTATGTCGGCTTCGGGGCCTTTCTGTTCGCCACGCAGCGGCGATTTCTCTATCGCCCCATGCGCGAGGTGGGGTACAGCCCGAGCAATCTGGACCTTGAGTTCGAGGATGTGTTCTTCACGACGTCCGACGGCCTGACGCTGCACGGCTGGTTCGTGCCCTCGGCCGCGGCCCGCTACACCGTGCTCTTCTGCCACGGCAACGCCGGCAACGTGATGCATCGGCTGGATAGCATCAGGATTCTCCACGACCTGGGCCTCCATTGCTTCATCTTCGATTACCGGGGCTACGGCCGCAGCCAGGGCTCGCCCACCGAGGCCGGCACGTATCTGGATGCCCAGGCCGCCTATGACTGGCTGACCGGTCGCCACGCAGCGGCGGCCGAGACGGTCATTATCTTCGGTCGGTCGCTGGGCGGCAGTATCGCGGCACACCTGGCCTCCAGGGTTCGGGCCGGCGGTCTGGTGGTTGAGAGCGCCTTCACCTCGTATCCGGACATGGGCGCGAGGCTCTACCCCTACATGCCGGTGCGTCCTTTCGCCCGATTCCGCTACGCCACGGGCCAATATCTGCGCGACGTGCATTGCCCGGTCCTACTGATCCACGGCAGGGATGACGAGATGGTCCCGGTGGATTTCGCCCGAAGACTCTACGACGTCGCCAACGAGCCCAGGACGCTCGTCGAAGTCCCGGGCCGCCACAACGACTTTTTCCTCGTATCGGGCCAGACCTACAAGCAAGCCTGGCGCCACTGGGTCGAGAGCCTCGGCGCCCCGTAGGTTTCTGGGACGCATACATGTCCGCCGAGCCGTATATGCGGACGCACCCGCCGCGGCCACTTCACCGCCCGCGAAAAGAACTCCACGGGGCGTTTCAACCCCGGCGACCGTGCCCCATAATAAGCCGACGGACACCCGTGGAGGCCGGCGATGAAGGCGGTTTGCAATTCTTGCGCATACTGGGACGATTATGCCGTCTGGCCGCCCGACGTTGGCCGCTTGATGGTTCAGGTGGGGGCTAAACACGGGCTTTCTTCTCGCCGATACCATGCACAGTCGATGTCCGGCCGCAACCGGCACATCGTGAACGAGCAAGGTGATGAGTGTTCAGCCCACAGGCCCGAGTCGAGAGACTCCCCGGGCAGGGCAGGAGTGGTGTGCCATCATATTCGACGTGACCATCAAAGAGTATCTCCATGAGATAGACGAAGCCCCCTTGTTGACCGCCGAGCAGGAGCACTATCTCGGCAAGCTCGTCGTCGAGGAGAACGACCCCTGGGCCAGGGACCAGCTCGTCCGCAGCAACCTGCGGCTGGTTGTCAATATCGCCAAGAAGTATGCCGGACGCGGCATGGGTCTGGGCGACCTCATCGAGGAGGGCAACATCGGGCTGATCAAGGCGGTGGACTACTTCGACCCCGACCGGGGGACCCGTTTCAGCACGTATGCCGCCTGGTGGATCAAACAGAGCATCAAACGGGCCTTGCTGGAGAATATCCAGCCGGTCCACATCCCGACGTACATGGTGGCCCTGATGAACCAGTGGCGGCACACGTCCGCCGAACTGGAGAGCCGACTGGGGCGCGCGCCGACGGTGGACGAAATGGCCGAGGTCATGCAACTGCCGGTGCGCAAGGCCCGGCTCATCCATCGCGTGGTGGACGTGCTCAACACGGTTCGCGACGCCGGTAGTCAGGACGACGGCGGCGACGACCAGATGCTCGAGTCGACCCTTGAGGACCAGAACACCGGCCTGCCCGAGGATGCGATGGTCGCCGCGGAGGAGAAGAAGAAGGTCCTGCGTCTGCTCCACGAAATCGCCCCTCGCGAGGCGATGGTCCTGCGCCTGCACTACGGCCTCGACGGCCATCCCCCGCTGAGCCTCAAGGAGATTGGCAAAAAGCTGAGACTGACCCGCGAGCGGATTCGCCAGATTCGTCGAGACGCCCTGACCCGGCTCTACGAGTACATGAACGACGATTGACCTTTGCCGGATGGATCGGACTTGCAACGGCGGCGTTTTCTGGTGAAATAGGGGCGTGCCCACGACATTGCGTGGGACTGTTGCCGTGCCATTGTCATGGAGGCCGTCGTCATGGCTGATTGCTCAATTGATCTTCGCACTCATGTCCGCGACATTCCGGATTGGCCCAAGCCGGGCATCCTCTTTCGCGACATCACGCCGTTGCTGGGCGATGCCGCGGCCTTCCGCGCCGCCATTGAGGCGCTGACGGCGCATTACAGCGGCGCGGGCGTCCAATATGTCGCGGCCGTGGAGGCCAGAGGATTCATCTTCGGGTCAGCGGTCGCTGAGAAGCTGCGGGCCGGATTCATCCCCATTCGCAAGAAGGGCAAGCTGCCCTACAAGACCGTCCGGATGACCTACGACCTTGAGTACGGGGTCGATACCCTCGAGGCGCATGCAGACGCGCTGAGGCCCGGTGACAGGGTCCTGATGGTCGATGACCTGCTGGCGACCGGCGGCACGATGGCCGCGGCGTGCAGACTGGTCGAGAACCTGGGCGGCAAGGTTGTGGGGATTTCGTTCCTCATTGAACTGACCGCCCTGAACGGCCGCTCAAAGCTGGCCGGCTATGACATCAGCAGGGTCATCGCCTACTGACGGACATACAACCTTTGTACAAGAGCGTGGCCCTCGCCGTCGACAGGGAAATAGAAAAAAGGGACTTAGACTCCATCCCAAGCCCCTCGATGTTCATGAGGTTATCCGATGGATGGGGCTGCTGTTGGCTATCTGCGGCGCCGCAGAAGAAGTGCGCCGGCCCCGAGCAAGAACACGGTCGCCGGCTCCGGAACGCAGATGGTATGCACTTCCAACCGGTCGATACTGCCGCCGGTGCCGTAGAGGGCCATGCAGATGATCTCGCTGCTGGGGTTCGGCTCGACTCGCCAGCCGATGTCCAGCCGGCTCCATCCGCCGCCGATATCGGTGAGCGTCTGGCCCAGCGGTATGACGGCATCGCCGGCCGGAATCGGCGTTACGTGGGCCGCTGTAACCAGCCCCTGAATGATGGCCGAGACCCAGATTTCCTTGTAAGCATCGGGGTCGGGCCGGTTGGGAATCGTCAAGATGATCGTCAATGCCTCGGCATGCCAGACGCCATCGCGTCCATCATAGGTTCTGTACCAGCCGAACGTTTCATCGCCGGTTCCCTGGCCTTCAAGTCTTGCGACCGGGGAGCCATAGGCATTTTCCACGTCTCCGGGCTTCGGCACCGCTGGATTTGTGTTATCATCAAAGGTCCACAACTGATACGTGGTGGGCGGCTGGCCAAGTGGATCGGTTTGCCATGTCGGCACCGCCGTCGCACACGCGCAGATCATCGCCACCAATACAACACTGAGCGAAACGCGGGTAACTCTCACCATCTTCAGTCCTCCTGATACACAAACAACCCTGTTTTGAGGGGCCAGCGCCTCCAACCGGAACAGCCTTATGGAGCCGCCGCCGGCCACTCCTCCTTGACACCTTTTTCGCTGCCGGCCACGCCAACAGGCGAGGCCCACAGCACCCACGACTATGAACGCCAGTAATTTGACCTGCCGTCCACCTTTTTGTCAAGTATTTTCCATGAAAAACCGCCCATCGGCGATCCGTCCGTTACGGCGGATTTCGTAAAGGTTTCTGCCATAAGATGTTAGAGAGTTTCTGGTAGAGATGGACGGAGCACAGAAAAATGTCGGCCCGCGGCCTGTGGGCGGATCTATTGAATGTTTTCCTGCGGCAGCAGGCCATCGGAGGCCGCTTGCGTGCGGCCTGTCCGGTAGGCCAGAACGAGCCGGTCGTTGTTGTGGGGGTCTTTTTCGACGCCGACCTCGTGGAACAGGCCGGTTTGCTCCAACATGCCCCGCACGGCGGGCCCTTGGGCGTATCCGATCTCAAGCATCAGAGCCCCGTCCGGCCGCAGCAGGGGGCCGACCCCCGCGCAGATTCGACGGTACACGTCCAGTCCATCCTCTCCAGCCAATAGCGCTGCCGGGGGCTCATACTCGCGCACGTTGCGGTCGAGGGCCTCGTACTCCCGCGCGCTGACATAGGGTGGATTGCAGACGATCAAATCGAATCCCGGCCCATCCAACTGGGCAATGAGCGGGTCGAAGAGGTCTCCGCACAGCAGCGTTACCCGTTCGGCCAGTTTGTGTTTGTCCACGTTCGTCGCCGCCACGGATAGCGCACGGGCGCAGATGTCGGTGGCCGTGACGGTGGCGTTGGCATGGTTGCGGGCGATGGCCACCGCCAGACAGCCGCTGCCGGTGCACAGATCGCACACGTGCTGCGGCCCTCGGCGGCCGCGAAGGAACTCGATGGCCCTGGCCGCCAACAACTCGGTCTCAGGCCGGGGAATCAGACAATCCGGCGTGATTGCCAATTCGATGCCGTAGAACTCCGTCCGGCCCACAAGGTAGACTACGGGCTCGTGTTCGCCGGCCCGCTTGACCAGCGGTCGCAGTTGGTCGAGCTGGGCCTTGTCGACGGGTCTATCGAACTTCGTGTACAGTTCGATTCGCTTGAGCGACAGGACGTGTCCCAGCAGCAGCTCCGCGCTGAGTCTCGGCGCATCGACCTTCTTATCCGTGAGGTATCCGGTGACCCAGGTCAGCAGTCTCTGTATGGTCCACGTCTCCATGTACGCCGGCGCATGGGTGCTTCGGTGTCGAATTGGATGCTACGGGTTCGCTGAAGGGATGGGGAACAGCCTTCGCAGTTCCGCGGCGGACGGTCGCCTGCCGTACTCGCACAACTCGAATGCCTCGGCGTAACGAACCGCCTTGCCCTTGTCCTGGCCGTAGAGTTCGGCGAGCTTGTCGCGGTACTGATCGGCTATCGCCGCGAATCGCCCGGTGAAGTTCGTTCGTACCCGCTGGTGCGCGGCGGCCCGCTCGGCGTCGTTCTTCGGGATCATGCTCTCGTTGCCGGTTACACAGCCCTCGACGAATTGCGACTCGATCTTGACCAGCGCATCGAGCTTGCGGTCCATGACTTCGTCGATTCCCACGACGATGTCCGGCTTGAAGGGATACGGCTTCTGAAAGCCGTCCGAAGAGTACATGAACACGGGATTGGTCTTGAGGTGGGGCACATCGGGGCAGAAGAACGGGCAGATCACCATGAACGCCGCGTCCTGCACCAGAATCGATGTGTACCGGTGGTCCGGGTGATAATCGTACGGCCGATGGGTAATGACAACGTCCGCCTGCCATTCGCGGATTAGCCGGACGATGGTCCTGCGGTTCTCCAGCGTCGGCATGATCTCGCCGTCGTGGATGTCCAGTACCTCGGTCTCGATGCCCAGGACCGTGGCGGCGGCCTGCACCTCCTTGAGCCGCCGCTGGGCCAGCGGGCCACCCGCCTCCTTCCAATGGCCTATATCGCCGTTGGTTGTTGAGACGAACTTGACCTTGTGCCCCTGGGCCGCCCACATCGCCGCGACGCCGCCGACGCGGATCTCGCAATCATCCGGATGGGCCCCGAAGGCGATGATCCGCAGTTGCCTGATCGGGCCGGGTCCGGCCGCCGCCGCCCGCTCACTGGCCATCGGGGATGCCTGCCCGCCCAAGGCCGAACCGCACAGAGCCGCAATAACCAGCGATACAGCCGCCAATGCAAGAATCGTGTTTCTCATTGTGTGTCTCCTTCACATGCCAGAACAAACATGTCAATCCGTATCTAATCGATGGGCCCGGCTACAGGTAGACGCGATCCATCATTCGCGGGAATGCGATACACTGGCGGATGTGCTTTTCGCCGGTGATCCAGGCGACCGTTCGTTCGACGCCCAGGCCGAAGCCCCCGTGGGGCACGGAGCCGTACTTTCGAAGATCGAGGTACCATTCATACGTCTGGGGATCGAGGTGTTGATCTTTGATTCTGCTTAGCAAGAGGTCATGGTCGTCTTCACGAACCGAGCCGCCGATGATTTCGCCAAAACCGGCCGGCGCCAGCAGGTCGAAATTGAGCACGACGCGATCATCGGTGCGGTCGGTTTTCATGTAAAACGCCTTGGCCTGCCGCGGGTAATGCGTTACGAAGACCGGTTTGTCGTGCATCATTGAGATAATGGTTTCGTCCGATCCGCCCAGGTCCTTGCCCCACTCGAAGTCGGCGGCCAGTTGGGCATGCTTGGGGTTGTTCTCGATCCGCGTCTGTACTTCAGCCAGTTCCGATCTCAGGTCAATCAACTCGGCGGCGATCTTGTCGGCCTTCCACTGCTTCATCGGCTGGGCCTGCTGGGCCTCCAGGTCGGCGATGCGAGCCTCGATCTGCTGCTTCTGTGCGGTAAACCGGGCAAGCTGGTCGGCCATGAATTCCCGCGTCCGGTCTCCCTTGAGCAGATCCACGGCCTGGCTGTAGGTCAGTCGGTGAAACGGCGGCGTGATGCGTTCCAACGCCTCGATATCGGCCCCCAGGGTGGCCAGTTCCGAGCGGTTGTCCTGCAA
>DSDB01000297.1 GCA_011057845.1 Phycisphaerales bacterium
ACGAGGCACGATGGACGAAATACGAACTTGCTTTTCCCACCCCAATCGAGTATAATAGGTACCCCTAGAGCGAGACGCCGAGGCGTCAACGCGAGGACCCAACCGTGGCAACCAAACCCAACGCATTCGCCCAACCGCCTTCGCACTCCACGTCTGCCCCAGCCTCCATCCGCCCCCCAGCCGCTCCGGTAGCCTGTGCCCCAATGTGCCCGCGCCAATCCCTACTAAACCCACTGACTTCGAGGGAATTCCCCCGACTGCTCACTCCACTCATTTCGCAAAACAAAGCCAATGTCAACCTGGAGAAACTGGGCAATCCAGGTAATCCCTGCCCACCTTCGCATCCGTGGCACATTTCATTAAAACAAACCCAATCTCGCAAAACAAACCCAATTCCCCTGCCCGCTCGCTGCTCACTGATCCTTGCAAAACAAACCCAATTCAACCGGCGCACCACGCAATACGCACAACGAAATACGGCCCACCAGCCACCAGCCACTAACCACTAACCACTATTTGTGCTTGATTCCCGCCCATCTTCCGCTATCTTACTTGGTATCCAGTGCCAACAGATTAGGAGATACCGATTATGAGCGCCAACAGGAACAAGGGTGTAACACGTCGCCAGTTCATGCGGGCATCGGCCGCGATGGGGGTCTCGGCCCTGGCAGGCCCGGCAAGCGTGCTCTACGCGGCCGGCTCGGACAAGATCCGCCTCGGCGTCGTCGGCTGCGGCGGACGCGGAACCTACGACACCACAAATTGCCTCAACGCCGCCGAAAACGTCGAACTGGTGGCGATGGGCGATATGTTCAAGGACCGCCTCGACAGTGGCCGCCGGGCCCTGGTTGCCAACTTGCCCGACAAGGTCAAGGTTACGGACGATACGTGTTTCCTCGGCTTCGACGCCTACAAGAAGGTGCTCGATGCGGGCGTCAACATGGTCATCTTCACCACCCCGCCGCACTTTCGCCCGATGCACTTCGAGGCCGCGGTCAAGGCGGGCGTCCACGTCTTCATGGAAAAGCCCGTCGCCGTTGACCCCGTCGGCGTCCGTTCCGTCATCAAGACGGCCGAGTTGGCCGACCGCAAGGGCCTGACCGTCGTCGCCGGCACCCAGATGCGCCGCATCGCCCATCTGGTCGAGGGCATGAAACGCCTCCACGACGGGGCCATCGGCGAACTCGTCGCCGGCCAGTGCGTCCGCATCGGCGGCGGCATGATGGACTGGGGTGGCGAGCCCCCCGTCGGCGTCAGCGATATGGAGTGGCACCTGCGTCGCTGGCTGTTCATGACCTGGCTCAGCGGCGATTTCATAGCCGAGATGCACGTACACAACCTGGACCTCGTCAACTGGGCCTTCGGCGGCCCGCCCGCCCGGTGCATCATGCTCGGCGGCCGGCAGGTCCGCACCGACCCGAAGTACGGCGACGTCTACGACCACATCTCCGGCGAATACGAATACCCCAATGGCGCCCGCGTCGAGTACATCGGCTCGCAGATCGACGGCCTGAGCGTCCGCTGCGACCAGTGGTTCGTCGGAACCAAAGGCAAGGCCTTCATGGACTTCGCCCAGGCGGTCATCTACGACCACGCCGGCAACAAGACATGGGAGTACAACGGCGAGAGCCCCAGCCCCGTCATCAGGCAGCACGCCGACCAGATTGCCGCCATCCGCTCCGGCGCCAAGCTCAACGAGGCCGTCCGCATCGCCGAAAGCTCCCTGACCGCCGTCATGGGCCGCATGAGCGCCTACACCGGACGTTCGCTGAAGTATGAATGGGCGCTGAAGGCCAGCAAACTCGACCTCAGCCCGCCCAAATACGAACTCGGACCCCTCGACATGCCCCCCATAGCCGTCCCCGGCAAGACCCCCTTGATCTGACGAATATGAGACTCCAAAAAGACAAAACCCGCCTGACCCGATTGTCGCAAGAGGACGACACGTTCGTCGATGCGTCGCCGCAGGAATGCGTGGGTGTTATATGGGAAATAACGGCCGAACTGTGGTCGTTGCAGGGTTCGACGGATGTTGAACGAAGACTACAGAGACATGTTGCGCATCTTGTGCGACAATGAGGTCCGCTTCCTCATTGTCGGCGCCTATGCGATGGCAGCGCACGGCTACGCCCACGGCACCGGCGACATTGACATCTGGGTCGAGCCGTCGGCGGATAACGCCACAAAGGTATACCGTTCGGTCCTTCAATTCGGCGCTCCCGGCGAGCAGATCGACGAACGAACGTTTGTGGGCAAGAACGTCGTGTTCCAGATCGGCGTCGCGCCGAGGCGAATCGACATATCGACGATCATCAGCGGCGTGGAGTTCGATGAGGCCTACCGGGACAGAACCACGATCGTCATCGACGACATCCCGGCCCCGTTCCTCTCTCGCGAACACCTCATCAGAAGCAAAGAGTCTACGGGCAGAGACAAAGACAAACTCGACGCCAAGCGCCTCAGAGAGAAAAGGCAGCTCTGAGACATTATCAACAAACGCGCCGGCCGAAAAAAAGACCTCGCCGACCTCGAAGCCCTCGGTGAACAATGACGCCGGCTGCAAACGCTGACGCGGATCACAAGACGATGTAGGGTGGGTCCCGATGTACATCGGGATTCTTGCCCACGCTGGCATTGACCGAAATAAGCGCATATCCAGCGAACATACGCCTATAATCTCAGTAGCAAGGCCATGAAAGTACTCGTTGCCGAAAAATGCGGTTTCTGCCATGGCGTGCGAAACGCCATCCGTATGGCCGAGCAGACGCTGGCCAAAGAGCCGGTCGTCTACAGCCTCGGCCCCATCATCCACAACCGCGACGTCGTGCTCCGGTTGGCCAGGGCCGGCCTGCGAACGGTCGAAAGCGTGGACGAGATCGACTCCGGCACCGTCCTGATCCGTTCCCACGGGGCCGCCCCGGCCGAGATCGCCCGCCTCCGCGAAAAGGGCCTGACCATCGTCGACGCCACCTGCGTCCTCGTCAAGCGCGTCCAGCACATCGCCCAGGAACTCCAGCAGCAGGGCTACAAGGTCGTCATCATCGGCGACGAGAACCACCCCGAGGTCAAGGCCGTCGTCGGCTGTGCCGGCGATGTCGTGGTGGTCGCCGATGTTCAGGACCTGCACCGCCTGCCCGAATCCGGCAAGCTCGGCATCGTCTGCCAGACCACCGACAGCCCCGAACACTTCGGCGACACCCTCGCGGCCATCGCAAAACGCGGATTCAGCGAGCTGCGGGTCATCAACACCCTCTGCCGCGAGGCCATGCGGCGGCAGGAATCGGCCGTCGAACTCTGCAAGAAAGTGGACGTCATGTTCGTGCTCGGCGGCCTCGAAAGCGCCAATACCCACAAACTGGCCGTGCTCTGCCGCCATTTCAACCCCCACACCCACCACCTGGAGAACTGGGCCGGCGTTGAACCCCGGATGCTGGCCGGCAAGAGCATCGCCGGTGTGACCGCCGGGGCATCCACCCCCGACTGGATCATCGAGGACTTCGTCCAACACCTGCGGGATTTCGCCGGTTAGAGCGGCTATTGGGCCGCGGGTCCGAGAAAAACCCTGCTCTTATCATTGAAGCGGCGTATGCCGGCCGTCCGTGTTTCCCGCAAAAAACTCGCCCGGCCGCCGGTATTACGGTTGAACCATCCGCGGAACAGTGCTATACATATAGGTTTTTCAGGGCAATCAGAGCAACCGTGCACCGGCCGCGTGGGCCGGCGCAGTGTTTGTGTATGAGAAAACAGCCGCTCGTGCATCGGTTGCACGACGGTCGGCCGCTGTAGACGTGGCGCAGCGGCCGGTCAACAAAGCAAAGTCCACTTGGGAACAGCGTTTATGGTAGACAGAAACATCATCAACAAGCTCGGCATATCCGAGGAGAATCTGGAACAGCAACTCAGCGAGATGTTCAGCCAGGAGGACGTTGCCCTGCTCGAATCGGTCCTGACCAAGAAGGTCGATTCAAACATGCCGGGTTCCATCATCAAGGGCCGAATCGTTACCCAGATCGGCAACGACGTGATCGTGGAAGTGGGCCTCAAGAGCGAGGGCGTGGTGGATGCCGCCGAGTTCAACGCCCCCGAGGAGATCGAACCGGGCCGGATGATCGACGTGCTGCTCGAAGACACCGACTCCGCCGGCGGCCTCATCGTCCTCAGCAAGCGCAAGGCCGACAGCATCATCGGCTGGGAGAATATCATCAACACGAAAAAGGAGGGCGACGTCGTCCAGGGCAAGGTCGTCCGCCGCATCAAGGGCGGCTTGCTCGTCGATATCGGCGTGCCCGTCTTTCTGCCGGCCTCGCAGGTCGATATCCGCAAGCCCGGCGACATCAGCCGCTTCATCGGCAAGGACATCGAGGCCAAGGTCCTCAAGATCGACGTCGAAGGCCGCAACATCGTCATCTCCCGCCGCAAGTACATCGAAGAAGAGCGCCAGGCCAGCAAGGAGAAGCTCCTGTCCGAGATCGAGGTCGGGCAGTTGCGCAAGGGCGTCGTCAAGAACATCGCCGGCTTCGGCGTGTTTGTCGATCTCGGGGGGCTCGACGGTCTGTTGCACATCTCCGATCTCAGTTGGGGCCGCATCTCCCACCCGTCCGAGGTCGTCGATCTGGACCAGGAGATCGAGTGCGTCGTCATCGGCGTGGACAAGGAAAGCGAAAAAGTCTCCCTCGGCCTCAAGCAGAGGAGCGCCAGCCCCTGGGATAACGTCGAGAACAAGTACCCCGTCGGGGCCAAGGTCAAGGGCAAGGTCGTCAATATCATGAATTACGGCGCCTTCGTGCGTCTGGAGGACGGCATCGAAGGCCTCGTGCACATCAGCGAAATGAGCTGGACGCGGCGGTTGTCGCACCCCAGCGAGATGGTCAACCTCAACGACGATATCGATGTCGTCGTGCTCAACGTCAACAAGGAAAAGCAGGAGATCTCGCTGGGCCTCAAGCAGACGGAGATCAATCCGTGGGCGATCGCCGCGCAGAAGTATCCGGCCGGCACCATCGTCAACGCCGTCGTCCGCAGCATGACGAACTTCGGCGTCTTCGTCGAGATCGAGCCCGGCATCGACGGCATGATCCACATCTCGGACCTGAGCTGGACCAAGAAGTTCAGCCATCCGAGCGAGGCCGTCACGAAGGGCGACGAGGTCCGGTGCGTGGTGCTCGAAGTTAATGAAGAGAAGCGCCGCGTCTCGCTGGGCATGAAGCAGATGACCGAGGACCCGTGGATTCGGGCCATCCCCGAGAAGTACATCCCGGGCCACATCATCCGCGGCAAGGTCATTAAACTGACGAATTTCGGGGCCTTTGTGGAGCTCGAACCCAGTCTGGAAGGTCTGCTCCACGTTTCCGAACTGGCCGACCACAAGATCGACAAGCCGCAGGACGTGGTGAGCATCGGCCAGGAGATCGACGTCAAGATCCTCAAGGTCGACCCCGATGCCCGCAAGATCGGCCTGAGCCTGCGTCGTGTGCAGTGGGCCGCGGAGGACCAGGCCGCCAAACAGGCCTCCAAGCCCGCTTTGGCCCGACCTGTTTCCGCCCGCCCGGAACCGCCGATTGGGGTGCAGACGGTGCTTTCCAACGCCGACGCCGATATGTTCCGCGGCGCCTCGCGTGTACAGCGGAGGCCGCCGGCCCCGAAGAAAAAGCCCGAGCCCCAAGCCCCCGACTCCGAGGCGGTACAGGACGCCGAATCGCCGGCCGAGGTCTCGCAGGACCCCGCCGGCGAACCTGCTTCTCTCGCCGAGCCTGCCTCGCCGGATGCTGCGCAGGATTGATAGATTTGACGGTCGTCGCCCGGTCGTGGCAAATACGTAATCGGGCGGCGGCAAAATGCGGTGACGGCGACAAGTTTTTTCGCCGTATCGCAATGGAAGGAACGGTCGCAAGTGCTTTTTAATAAAGCAGTTACGTGAAGTGTTCCGGTCGGGATCAGCAAAATGCGGTTCCGCGTAAGGTTTTTTCTTGACGGTAGGATGGGTAATCTGGTATAAATACGTAATCGAATCGGCCCGGAGGGTCGGTTCGAGGTATCTCCTGCGCGGGAGATGTCGGCCGGTTGCGCCGAGACGGATGCTGATTCGGCGGCCGGAGCGATTCCGTGCATGAGGGTGATGTATCGGAGGCAGCGGTCCTGCCCTTTGTACGAGCCCTCACGCGCGTATTCCGCCGGGAGTACGGTGGGTCATCATGCTTGATGTGAGTTGTTGGTTGCTTGTACAGGGCTGCCAACCCTGTGTGTTTGGCTTAGGGTGTTCTTGAAAGGAGGAGTATTATGGTCAAAAGGTTTCTGTTGTTAGTTGTTATTTGCCTGTGTGTGGCCCAGGTGGCCTCGGCGGGGTTGATCATCACCAATATGGAACGTCGCAACAGCACGAACACGGAGCCGTTGCTGACGGGGCCGCTGGACGAAGGGTCGTTGATGTTTACCGACCGCACGCCGGCGACCCATGGCCCGGGTGGCCACCAGTACAAGAACGTGCCGGCGTATTTGATTGGCGCGGACTATGTGATGACGGCCAACAATGACCGGACCGTTGCCAACGTCGAGTACGATGTCACGCTGCCCGGTTCGACCACCTTGTACCTGTTCATCGACAACCGCGTTGGCGACGGCGACAAGAACAACCCGCCGACGCTGGGCGGTGGTGTGATGGACTGGGTGGCGTCGATGGGCTTTGTGGCCACCGGCGACGTGCTGGACATCGACGAGAAGGGCGATGGGTCCATTGAGAACTACTCCAGCATCTACAAGCTGGCGAACGCCAGTGGGACCCTCACCCTGTACCAGCAGAACGCGGGCAGCCTGAATATGTACGGCATTGCCGCGATTCCGGAGCCGGCGACCATCGCCCTGCTGGGGCTGGGCGGTCTGGTCCTGCGTCGCAGGAAATAACAACGGTACGGTAGTGCGAGTTGATTGTTAAGTGAATTGTTATGTGCAACACCCAGGAGCAAAGGACATTCCTGGTCAGGTCAGGTTTTAGTAGAGTAGAGTCCTCTTTTTGCAGGCACAGGGTTTTGGTGAAGATCGCTTTGTTGCTTGTTGTGTATGCCGCCGGGGCAAGCGTAGATAGGATGTTAAGTTGTTAAGTCTTGCCGAGGTCGGCACGTGTTCCGGCTCGTTGCCGGAGCAAGAAGATGCTTTCTTCTAAAAAAGAGGAGGAGTACAGATTATGTTCAAGAAACTTTGTGTAACACTGGTAGTGCTGGCCCTGTCGGCCCAGGTGGCTACCGCTGACGTTGGAAATACCAACCCGAACGACATCGTTGGTATTTTCAACTACAATGAGGACATCGGCAACCCACGCGGTTACGGGTTCACCATGGACATGGGCGTCGGTATCGAGCCCGGCCTTGGCAACAGCCGCGAGTACCTGATTACCGCCGGCGGCGCGGACATTTGGGGCACGTGGGACCAGATGCACCTGGCTTACAACCTGGTCAGCGGCGATGTGCGCGTCAGCGCGGCCGGCAGCTGGGTTGTGGCCAACGACGGCTGGGCCAAGTGGGGTCCCGTCATTCGCGCCAGCACTGCGGCTGACGCGGTCTACATGGGAACCTTCAACAGCTACTTGAATACCAAGGGCCAGGGCCAGTGGCGCACCGAAACGGGCGCCGGCACCGGTGGCACCGGCGGCGGCGATCCGCTGAAGCTGGGCGTTGCCATGAAGACCCTGGGCGGCTTCACGGTTATGGAGTCCCTGGTGGACGTGGGCGCCGGCTGGCAGCTGGCTCAAGGCACCAATGCCGTCATTCTGGCTCCGGGCGTCATGCCCGACACCGTCGTGGCCGGTATTGCTGTGACCAGCCACAATAACAACTACCTGGCGCAGGCTCGGATCAAGGACGTTGCTTACGAGAGCGACTTTGATCTGATCACGCAGTTCCCGAAGGTCACCAACCCGAATCCGGGTCAGTGCTCGGACATCCCGGGCTTCCAGATCACGGTCATGCGGCCGGCCAGCAACGATGGCTGGGGCTATGCCGCGGCTGAAGGTCTGTTCACCGGCGCTACCCCTCCGGGTCTGTTGATTCCGGCCTTCACGCTGAGCGAAACACGGTTCGACCCCGTGATCAACCTGCGTGACACCGGCGACGGCGCCTTCGGCGACAACCGCAGCTTCCCGGGTATTGACCCCGACTGGACCCTGGAGTTTCCGGCTTTGGATCCGGCCCATGGCGATGACGACGACAACTTTGCGGCTCAGGTCCTCGCTTGCGTGTACCTGACCGAGGGTTGGCATGTCTTCGGCGCCAACAGCGACGACGGCACGATCATCCGGGTCGGCGGCGTTGAGATCGGGCGGACGGCCGAGTGGAAGGGCGCGTCCAATGTCGACTTCCTCTTCGAAGTGGCCACCACTGGCTGGTATGACTTCGAAGCCATCTGGCTGGAAGGCGGCGGCGGCGCGAACCTCGAGCTCCATGAGGTCCTCTCGACCGGCCAGCGGATTCTGCTGGGCGCTCAGGACGGACAGGGCCACTTCATCGGCAGCCCGGTATATGCTGTACCGGAGCCGGCGACCATCGCTCTGCTCGGTCTGGGTGGTCTGTCTCTGCTTCGTCGCAAAAGGAGCTGAGACCCTTTCAAGAAGCACCAATAGC
>DSDB01000625.1 GCA_011057845.1 Phycisphaerales bacterium
GATCTGACCTGGGCGAACAACATGTTTGGCAACGGGGAGGACCCGTTCAAGAACGAGGGCGGGTTCTTCAACAACCCCCAGTTGTACATCGAGTACCGCAATCGCCTGCGGGAGTTTCATGACCTGCTCTACAACACCGAGCAGATGTATCCGTTGCTGGATGAACTGGCGGCGATGATCGACGACCCCCTGGGCGGGCCTTCGATTGTCGATGCCGACCGGGCGATGTGGGACTACAACCCCATCCTCGTATCCGGCTACGTCAACAGCAGCAAGGCCGGGCACGGGCGGTTCTACCAGCAGGCCGCGACGAAGGACTTTCCCGGTATGGTCCAGATCATGAAGGACTATGTGACGGGCTACCGGGCCTTCAATACGTATTCGGCGGATTCACAGATTCCGTACACGCCGACGGTCACGCCGACGGGGCCGTCGTCCTACCCGGTGAATGCATTGACATTCCGCACGACGCCGTTCAGCGGACCGGGCAGCGGCGGCGGGTTCGCCGCGATGAAGTGGCGGATCGCAGAGATCACGGACCCGGAGGGGCCGTCGTACGACCCGAGCGAGCCCCGCAAATTCGAGATCGAGACGGTGTGGGAGACGCCTGAGATGACGGCCTTCAACGATTCGATCACCATCCCCGCGAGCGTTGTGAAATCGGGGCGGACCTATCGGGTGCGGGTGCGGATGAAGAACACGACGGGCTGGTGGAGTCACTGGTCGGCCCCGGTGCAGTTCGTCGCGAGCAAGCCCCTGTCGGCCCATGTTACGGAGAACCTGCGGATTACGGAGGTCATGTACAACCCCGCCCGGCCGCCGGCCGGCAGCCCGTGGGGCAACGACGATTTCGAGTTCATCGAGTTGAAGAACATCGGCGACGAGGCCATCGACCTGACCTATGTGTCGTTCGTGGGCGGCATCACATTCGATTTCAACGGTTCGTCCGTCACCCGTCTGGAGCCCGGCGCATTCGTGCTGGTGGTTCGTGATACGGCCGCCTTTATGTCTCGTTACGGTTCGGGCTTGAGCGGCCTTATCGCCGGGCAGTACAAGGACAACAGCGCCTCCAACCTGAGCAACAGCGGCGAGACGGTCGAGCTGGCGGATTACTGGGACGGCACGATTGTCAAATTCGAGTACGGCGACGGCCGCGGCTGGCCCCAGGCGGCGGACGGGGCAGGACATTCGCTGGTTCCGCTGGACAGGGCCATCGCCGGCCAGCGCGACGGCTCGCTCAACTACAGCGGCAACTGGCGGCACAGCACGTACATCAGCGGGTCGCCCGGCATGGACGATCCGGTGCTGCCTGATGGGATACTGATCAACGAGGTCATGGCCCACACCGATTACAGCGATCCGCGGCGTCCGGAGTACGATTCCAATGACTGGGTGGAGTTGTTCAATGGGTCGGCGAACTCGGTGAATCTGGCCGGCTGGTTCCTCAGCGACGATATGGGCAACCCGCGAAAATGGGCGATCCCGGCCGTGTCGGTGCCGGCCGGTGGACGCATCGTTTTCGATGAGGTCAACGACTTCCACAACCCCATTACGGAGGGCTTCGGGCTCGACAAGGCCGGCGAGGTTGTCGTCCTGTCGTATCTGCCGGGCAACACACAGGATCGCATCGTGGACGTGGTCCGGTTCAAGGGCCAGGAGAACTTCGTGTCGTTGGGCCGCTATCCCGACGGCGGGGCGTTCTGGCATGCGATGGCGCCTTCACGGGGCGCCGCCAACGCCAATCCCATCGCCGACGTAGTGATTGATGAGATCATGTATCATCCGGCGGGCACGAACGAAGAGTACCTTGAGTTGTACAACCCGACGGCCCAGGCGGTGGTCCTGAGCAACAGCGATGGTACATGGCGAATCGACAGCGGCGTGAACTACAGCTTCCCGCCGGGGGTTTCGATTCCACCCGGAGGCCGAATTGTCGTCGTCGGTTTTGACCCACAGGTCGAAATGCTGCGACGCCTGCTCTTTGTCAGTCAGTACGAGACGGGGGTGTTGACGCCCGGCGTGGACATCTTCGGACCGTGGTCCGGGAACCTCTCGAACAGTTCCGAGCGGTTGGCCCTGGAGCGGCCGCAGGCCCCCGACAACCCGGGCGGCGGTGTTTCGTGGGTCATCGTGGACGAGGTTACATACGCGGACACGGTTCCCTGGCCGAGCAGTCCCGACGGCGCCGGCCATGCCCTTCAGCGTATCAGCGCAGACCCGCGGTACAGCGGCAACGACCCGGCGAACTGGCGGGCGGCAGAGCCCCAGCCGGCCCGTAATCCCTGAACAGGTGGGGTTTACCCTTGTCGGAAGTTTGCCGGCCCTTGCCATTCGCACGGCGCGCGACTATAGTAACAAGCCGCCTGGAGCGCATCCTGTCAGAGGCGATAAGCCGGGGATGGCGCGGCGGCTTGGTTATGGACATCCGATACGCCCGAGACAACGACCTGGAATTCCTGATTGCCGGTCTGCAGGACAACCGTGCTATAGAGCGTCGGCGCGAGGATGAGAGGGCCGCATCGACGACCGACATAGGCGAACTGCGGCAGGCGATTCGTGAGGGGACCATCCGCGTGCTCGAAGATGAGGGCGAGCCGGTGGCATTTCTGTATTTCCGCACGGACTTTGACGTCCTCTACATCCGCGGGCCATTCTTCTGGATCGACCTGGTCTACGTGCGGAAGGACTATCGAAGGCGGGGGTTGGGTCGGCGGCTCTATGAGGATGCCCTGACCATCGCGCGGGAGAGGGGCTTCGAACGGGTCGTTGTCGATGTGTTCGAGGCCAATGAGGGTTCGCGGCGATTTCACCGACAACTGGGGTTTGAGCCTGTCTACACGATCTATCAAAGACCCGTCCGGCCGTGACTGGGTCCTTCAGGAGACACCATGAAACATGTTGTGGGAATCGCCGTTATCATGCTGATGATCGTTTTGCCGTCGCGGGCCGGCGAAAATGAACGGTTGAACGTGCAGGTAGGCCTCAAACAGGCTCGGAGGTCCGCGCAAATTGCCGGATACTCGTTGAGCAAGGTACACCGGTGGCTGCACGAAAAGGCCCTGCCGCAGATCGATCCGGCAACGGGGCTGTACCGGGCGGATGGTTACTGGAATTACCGCGACACGGCCGCCGACTGCTATCCGTTCTTTGCCTGGGCGGCCTACGTGGTGGACAGGGAGGTCCTCGACGGGCCCGTGCGGGATGTGCTCCACGCGGAGATGAGGCTGTGTAACCACGTCGATCGGATTCCTGTTCCGTGGGATTTTGCGCGGGGCGCGAAGGTGGAGAACTTCGCGTGGGACGCCATGGTGTTCGAGGCTTCCGAGTATGTAAAGGACGGTCTGATCGCCATTGTCGAGGCCACGGGCAAGGACGAGTGGTTTGAGCGGATGAAGGGGATTGAGGAGGACCTGTGGAAACATGCCAAGGTGGAGACGCCGTTCGGCAGGATCGTCTCGACCAACGTGGAGGTCAACGGCGAGCAGTTGCAGGCCCTGGCGAGGCTCTACGCGATGACGGGCGACGGGCGGTTTCTGGAATGGGCCGAGCGGCTGGGGGATTACTACCTGTCACAGGAGGATTTCGTGCCGACGCGGCTGCGGGACCATGGGTGCGAGATCATTGGCGGGTTGGGGCTGCTCTACGCCGTCGAATCGGAGCATCGGCCGGACAAGGCGCAGTGGTATCGTCCGCGGCTGGAGCGGATGTTCGACAGGATTCTGGCGACCGGGTGTAACGAGGACGGCATCATGTACAACCACCTGACGGCGCGGGATGGGTCCAATGGAGCCCTGAGCGACGGGTGGGGGTACAATTACGTGGGGTTTCTATGCCATGACACGGCGAGCGGCGCGGATCGGTATCGCCGCCCCGTCGAACGGACGCTGAAGAATCTGAGCAAACCGTTGTATCAGAACTACCCGTGGGAGGGCACGTCCATTGACGGCTTCGCCGATTCGATTGAGGGGTGCATCTACCTGCTCAACCGCCTGCCGGTCGATGAGGCCATTGCGTGGGTGGACCGCGAGATGGCGGCCAACGTCGTCCGGTCGGCCGAGCCCCTGGAGACGGCGGAGCTTTGGGGCACGATGAAGCTCCAGGCCAATGGCGTGCGGACGGTGTTGATGCACGCGCTGATGCACACACAGGGCCTGATCGCAAGGCCCTGGCGGCGGGACCTCAATCTCGGGGCCGCGAGGGTCGGCGACGATCTGGCGGTCGAGGTCGAGGCCAGGCAGCCGTGGAAGGGCAGGCTTGTCTTTGATATCCCGCGGCACCGGTTGTACATGGGATTTGCGAAGGACTGGCCGCGGATGAACACCTTACCCGAATGGTTTACCGTTGAGCCTGACGGCGAGTATGTAATCCGACGCGGTCGCGGTTCGGAACCGACAACGCACCGCGGCAATGCAATGCGAGAGGGATTGGAACTTGAACTGGAGGCAGGCGTGCCGGTGCGTCTGCTGGTTCGGCCGCGGTGAGGTGAGATTGCCCATGAGAAGGAGACTCGAATGAAGAACGGACTGTTGGCAAGGTTGGCGTGCTTGGCGGGTATTGCCCTGGCGGCGGCCGGGGCGACGGTGGCCAAGGATATTGAAGAAACGCCGGCCGGTGATAAGATGGTGATTCTGCGCGACCCGTGGGGCGTGCCGATTCAGTTCCTGACACGGGTCGAGCCGATGGTTGATTTCTGAGGTGATGGAAGGAGTACGGCGTTGAACCAGGGCTATATTGAGACGATTGCGAAGGAGTTGGGTGTTCGGGCCGGGCAGGTGCTGGCGGCGGCGGTACTGCTTGAGGACGGGGCGACCGTGCCGTTTATCGCCCGATACCGCAAGGAGGCGACTGGCAGTCTCGACGAGACGGCCATCACGGCGGTTCGGGATCGGCTGGCCAGGCTCAAGGAGTTGGATGAGCGGAGAGAGGCTATCCTCAAATCGCTTGACGAACGGGGGTTGCTGACGGATGAACTGCGGGCGAAAGTCCTGGCGGCTGAGACGATGACGGTGCTCGAAGATGTTTACCTGCCGTTTCGTCCGAAGCGGCGAACACGCGGGACGATCGCCAAGGAGAAGGGGCTGGAGCCGCTGGCGGAGTGGGTTTTTGCGCAGGATGCGTCGGTCGATCCAGCGATGGAGGCGGCGAAGTTCATCGACGCCGAGAAAGGCGTGGCGACGGTGGAGGAGGCGCTGGCCGGGGCGCGCGATATTATCGCCGAGTGGGTCAATGAGTATCAGACGGCGCGGGAGCGCATAAGGGAGTTGTTTTTCAAAGAGGGGGTCTTCACATCCAAGGTAATTGTGGGCAAGGAGGCCGAGGGCAACAAGTTTGAGAACTACTTCGACTGGACCGAGCCGGTGTCCAAGGCGCCGTCGCACCGGATTCTGGCGATGCGGCGAGGGGAGAACGAGGGGTATCTGATCCTCCGTGTGACGGCGCCGCAGGACCAGGCGATCCGCATTCTCCAGACGCTGTTCCTGAAGGCCCCGTGTCCGTGCCGCGACCAGGTGGCCGAGGCGGTTACCGATGCCTACAAGCGGCTGTTGGCGCCGTCAATGGAGACGGAGGTTCGCAGTGCGACCAAGGAGCGGGCCGATGGGCAGGCCATCGAGGTCTTCGCGGAGAACCTGCGGCAGCTTCTGTTGGCGCCGCCGCTGGGGCAGAAAAATGTCCTGGCGCTGGACCCGGGCTTTCGCACGGGCTGTAAGGTGGTCTGTCTGGATCGACAGGGCAAGCTGCTGCATACGGACGTGGTGTATCCGCACCAGAGTCAGGCCCAGGCGGCGGCCGATGCGGTGAAGATCGTTCAGATGTGCAAGGTGTTCAACATCGAAGCCATCGCGGTGGGCAACGGGACGGCCGGGAGGGAGACCGAGGCCTGGGTCCGCGGGATCGGGCTGGGGCGTGAAATCCTCATCGTGATGGTCAACGAAAGCGGGGCATCGGTGTACTCGGCGTCGCCGGTGGCCAGGGAGGAGTTCCCGGACCATGACGTGACGGTGCGCGGGGCTGTATCCATCGGCAGACGGTTGTTGGACCCGCTGGCGGAATTAGTCAAGATCGATCCCAAGAGCATCGGGGTCGGGCAGTACCAGCACGATGTCGACCAGGGACGGCTCAAGCAGGGGCTCGACGATGGGGTCGTCAGTTGCGTCAACAGCGTCGGCGTCGAGGTCAATACCGCGAGCAAGCCGCTGTTGATGTATGTCTCAGGGCTGGGACCGCACCTGGCGCAGAATATCGTCGGCTATCGCGATGAGCATGGACCCTTCCGCTGCCGCGAGCAGCTCAAGGACGTGCCCCGGCTGGGCGCGCGGGCCTTCGAGCAGGCGGCCGGGTTCCTGCGGATACGCGACGGCGTCCATCCGCTCGACGGCAGCGCCGTGCACCCGGAGAGCTACCCCATTGTCGATGCGATGGCGGCGGACGTGGGCTGTTCGGTGGTGGACCTGATGCGAGATGCGTCGCTGCGTAGCAGGATCGACCTGAAGAAGTATGTCAGCCAGACGGTCGGGATGCCGACCTTGACCGATATCATGCAGGAATTGGCCAAGCCGGGGCGCGATCCGCGGGAGAAGTTCGAGGTCTTCAGTTTTGCCGAGGGCGTGGAGAAGCTGGAGGACCTCAAGCCGGGGATGCGGATACCGGGGATCGTTACAAATATCACGGCGTTCGGGGCCTTCGTCGATGTGGGCGTGCATCAGGATGGACTGATTCATATCAGTCAGTTGTCGGATGGTTTCGTCAAGGACCCGGCGGACGTGGTCAAGGTGCATCAGAAGGTGTTGGTGACGGTGCTGGAGATCGATCCGCAGCGCAAGCGCATATCGCTGTCGATGAAAAGCGGGGAAAAGCCCGCCCCAAAGCGTGAGGCAAAACCCCATCGGAAAGAGCCTCCCAGGAAGCAGAAGCCGGCCAGGCCGTCGCCGGCAAAAGCGAGACCGGCCAAGCCGAAACCACCGGCGCCGGGATCGACGATCAGAAGCGACATACCGTTGATCGATCAGTTGACCCTGGGGCGGTAGGCGTCAGTAGCCGATGGCGCAGCCGTCTTTTCTTGGGTCGGAGCCGCCGAAGTAACGCAGGGGGTTTGTTTCGGCCCAGATGGCCTGGTAGCCGCCGAAGACTCCGATATCCGGGCGGAGTCGATGACCCATGTTTGCGAGTTGTGCCTTGACGTCTTCGGGGAAGCCCCGTTCAAAGCCGACGGTTCCGCCATCGACGATGGCGGCGCCGGTGGGGGTGGAACTCTCCGAGTGCATGATGCGGGGCTGGTCGCCGGTCTGCTGGGGGGACATGCCGAAATCGATGAGGTTCATCAGGACCTGAACGTGGCCCTGCGGCTGGAATTCGCCGCCCATGACGCCGAACGAGAATACGGGGCGGCCGGTCTTCGTCATGAAGCCGGGGATGATGGTGTGGAAGGGGCGTTTGTGGGGTTCGAGGCGGTTGAGGTGGTCGGGATGGAGGCTGAACGATTGACCGCGATTCTGCAAGGCGAAGCCCAGGCCATCCGGGACCATGCGGGAGCCGAAGTGATGGTAGATGCTCTGGATGAGGGAGACCATGTTGCCGTCCTTGTCGGCGGCGGTCAGGTAGATCGTCTCGGACGGCCCATGGAGGCGGCCGGCGGCCACCTGCCGGGCGGCCCGGCGGGGGTCGATGAGCCTTGCCCGTTGCCTCGCGTAATCCTTGGAGATCAATTGCCGAAGGGGCACGTCGGCGAAGTCCATGTCGGCGTAGTAGACGGCGCGGTCCTCGAAGGCGAGTTTCTTGGCCTCGATGAACAAGTGCAGGTGCTCGGCGGAATTGGGCTTCATGGAGGCGATGTCGAACGTCTCCAGGAGGTTGAGCATCTGGAGGACGGCGATGCCCTGGCCGTTGGGGGGCAATTGCCAGACATCGTAGCCGCGGTAATTGGCGCTGACGGGCTCGATCCAGTCGGCGCGGTGCTCGGCGAAGTCCCGCATGGAGAAGCGGCCGCCGACCTTGTCGCTGAACCTGACAATCCGCTCGGCGATTTCGCCCTGGTAGAAGGCCTCGAAGCCGTCGCGGGCGATGATCTCGAAGCATCTCGCCATGTCCGGATTGCGGAAGATGTCGCCGAATTGGGGCGTCTTACCGTTGGGGGCGAAGACCCTGGCGAGTGTCGGGTGCTCTTGCGGAGTCGCAGTGCGCCAGTCGTCCGCGATGACGGGCGTGACGCAGAAGCCCTCACGGGCGTGGCCGATGGCCGATTCGAGGACGCGGGCCGGTTTCATGGAGCCCCGTCGGCCAAGCAGGGCGGCCCAGCCGCTGACGCAGCCGGGGACGCTCCACGACAGAGGACCGTAGGCAGGCAACTCCTTGAGCCCCAGGTCCTGGGCGTCCTTGAGGCTCCAGCGGTAGGGGGAGCGCCCGCTGGCGTTGAGGCCCAGCAATTTGCGGTCTTTGGCCGACCAGACGATGGCGAACAGGTCGCCGCCTGGCCCGCAACTCATCGGCTCGGTAACACTGAGGACGGC
>DSDB01000652.1 GCA_011057845.1 Phycisphaerales bacterium
CTCAACCCGGTGCCGTCCCCGACGACGAGTTCAAAAATGTATCGCCCGAATTCCGGGGCGTCGAACGAGGGCGTGGCGCTGTCCTCGTCGGTCAGGCTTACGGGCGGACCCTCGGTCTGCTCCCACAGATACTCCGTCTCGCCTTGCGGGTCGTAGAAGAAGCTGTTGGACCCGTCCAGCGTAACCGGTCCCGGAGCCAGCAGGTGCTGATCGGGGCCGGCGTCGGCCACGGGGTGGATATAACCAACAAACTCGTCGGCCCCGATGTCAATCAGAACCGCGTAGATGCGAGGGTCCCCCTCGATGTCGGTTTCGTAGGCATCAGGCACGTATGTCGGATCGCCGGCGCTGATGCACGGCGAGCCTTCCTGGATACGGTAGTCGCCCCACCCGGCGGCCACAAAAAGTGGGTCGGCCGAGATGTTGCCCGAGATACCCGTCCGGCTGCTGGGACCGTCGTAAACCACCTCGCCCACACCGGGTTGCTGGCTCAGGTAGTTGCCCGGCGTATTGCCCCAGACGTTGTTGTACGCGATATCCTCGGCGGCCAGGCCGTTGTGATACATGCCGCCGCCAGTCGCCGCCAACGCGATGATATTGCCGATAACCCTGGAGCGGGAGAGGAACTGGCTGTCGTACTCCGTGTAGATGTTTCCGGCGAAGCCCAGTTGGCCGTATTGTATGCCCAGGTCCACGTTGTTAGCGACGATCGTGTTATTCAGAAGCCGCCCGCCGAAAAGGACCACGCCGCCACCCACAAAGGCCGAGTTGTTGTGAATGAGGTTGTTCCGGATGAGCGGGTCGCCCATGTAGGTCATAATCCCCGCGCCCGCGTAACAACTGTTGTCTCGCAGGATGTTGTTCGTAATCAGGGCGTCGGACAGGATGGTCGCTATGGCCCCTCCGTAGCCGACTTGTTCATTCCCGGATTCAAAGATGAATGGACCGTGGTTGTCCTCCACCACGCACTGCATGATGGTGGGAGAAGACTCCTTGATGAATATCCCGGTGCCCCAGTATATTTCGGTGCCAAAGAGTTCCGGCACGGGGGTTCCGTATCCGCCTGTGATGGTGAACCCACGCAGCACCGCCGCACGGGTCTCGCCGTTCTCGAAGATGACCGTGCTGCCCTCTTCATCGCCTATGATAACGGTCTCCTCGACGATTTCCGGGTCGTTCGGGTCAATGCTGGTCACAATGATGTTTCGCCCGCCGAAGTGGATGGTCTCATAGTACTCGTCGGGGCTGACAACAACCATGTCGCCGTCGTTGGCGTCCATGATGGCGGCTTGGATGCCGGGGTACTCCTCGGGAACCAGGAGGGTCCTGCCCGAAGCCGGACCAACCATCAAGACCGTTAAAACAATACAAGTCAGCAATAGGCGTCGCATGGTGCCTCTCCAAATTGTGCGTTTGCGGCGGCGCCTTCGCCCCGGCCGCGCTCGCAGCGCCCGCCATGGGAATATCCGAAGTGACCCCGCCTCCGAGTTTCAGGTCATTCCATATTCATATCAAAAAGCCGTCTCCGTCGCAAGGCAAAACCCACTCGGATGGGCCCGTAATGCGTTGAAATCCATATCCGCGGCGAGGAAGAATCGCCGTTCTGTACCAAATAAGACGCCCCAGTCCGCCGACCGTTACAAGTTTTGTGAGTTTTTGCTGCCGCCGGGCACGTTTCGCCGCCCGGACGGGTTACGCACCCACACTGGTAGTGCTATTGAGAGGGCGCTTTGCGACAAGAGGCGTGGGAGACTACCTGCCGCCGTCCGGTACGGGCAGGCCGAGTTCCGCCAGGACCTTCTTCATGTCGTCCCAGACCTGGGCGCGAGTCTCATGGGTATAGTTCCGCAGCAGGTAGGCCGGGTGGTAGGTGGCAATGAGCTTGATGGGGGGCTGGCCAAGACCATTGACGTAGTCATGAAACCGCCCCCGCAGCCGCCCTATCGCCTGATTCGTATTGAGCAGGGTCCGGGCGGCGTGGGCCCCCAGGGCCACAATGACTTCCGGGCGAATCACCTCGATCTGCCTTTGGAGCAGCGGTAGGCAACTGACGATCTCCTCCGGTCGGGGATCGCGGTTCTCCGGCGGACGGCACTTGAGGATATTGGCAATGAATACGTCGCTGCGTTCCAGCCCGCAGGCCCCTATGATCTTGTCGAGCAATTGACCGGCCCGGCCGACAAACGGGCGCCCTTGGGCGTCTTCGTCGGCCCCCGGCGCCTCTCCGATGAACATGATGCGTGCATTCGGACTGCCTTCGCCAGGCACGGCGTGGGTACGGCTCTCGCCAAGTCCACATCGGCAGCACGCCGCCACCTCCTCAGCGATCAGAGCCAGTTGTCTGGCGTGATCGCCGGGGGCGGATTCGACACTTGGACCGACTCCATCTGAACCCAGATCCGCATCTTCACCCGCGGAAACGACTGTCCGCGACAAAGGGGTCGCGGATCGACCGACGCCTCTAGGCACAAATCCAGCGAAGAATTGCTCCATCTCCAGGTGCTGGCGGGCCACTTTGGCAAGGTCTCTGTCGCACTGCATACCTGGATTTTAGCCACCCGGCCCTCCCTCCGCAACGAAAAAGCCGCTTTACTGTCGCACCAAAGGCCCCTGGGCACCGGGCCACCGGGCAATATGACGAAATCTGGATTTGACTCTTGCGTTACATAAGGTAATCTAATATCGTATTCATAATTGCTTGCCATGCTGGTCGGACACGACCTCGCATTACCATAAGAGAGGCTTATAATGCATATAGAAACGCTGAAGGTGTTCTGCGATATCTGCGAACTGGGCAGCTTCTCCAAGACCGCCGAGAAGAACCTCCTGAGCCAGTCGGCGGTATCTCAGCAGCTTGCCCAGCTTGAGGTAGCCCACAAGTGCCAGCTTATTGACCGCAAGAAGCGCCCCATCGAGTTGACCAAGGAGGGCGAACTGCTCTATCGCACCGCCAAGGAGATGATCGAGCGGTACGATCAGTTCCGCACGGAGTTGAACGCAATGGCCCGGCCGGAGAAGAACCGTGTGAACGTCGGCGCCATATTCAGCATCGGCATGCACACGCTGCCGGCCTACGTCAAGCGTTTCATGGTTGAGCACCCCGACATCAACGTCCACATAGAGTACCTCAGCGCCGCCGTGATCTACGAACGGGTCCTCCTGGGCGATATTGACGTGGGCCTGGTGGCCGTGCCAAAACGCGACAAACGTCTGGACGTGTACGAATTCGAGGATGAGAAGCTGGTCGTGGCGTGCGGCACCAGACATCCCCTCGCCCACAAACCCCAGATCGACATCCATCAGCTCCAGTTCGAGCGATTTATCAGTTTTGAGAAGGATGTGCCAACCCGGGCGTGGATAGACGGCATCCTGGGAAGGTATAATGTCGTCGTTCGTTCGGTGATGGAATTCGACAATATCGAAACGGTCAAGAGGGCCGTCGAGATTAATGCAGGGGTCAGCCTGCTTCCCGAATCGGCTATCTTGCAGGAAGTGGCCGCCGGAGCACTGGTGGGGGTCCCCCTGGCAAACGAGAATTTTGTCAGGCCGACCGGTATTATCGTACGTAAAGGAAAGGTCATCGGCCCGGCCGTCCGATATTTCATAGACCTCGTGGCCAAGACGGGCCGCGATTGACGCCGGCGGCATCCATCGCGTCTGGTAGCCAGAACATCGACCCTGTTTCGGAGTCTTGATGGGCATTCGAGCAGTGATATTCGATCTCGACGGAACGATCACCGAGCCATACTTCGATTTTGACGCCATCCGCGAGGAGATCGGCCTTCCCCGCAATGGCGGGCCCATTCTCGAAGCGATGCGGGATATGGACGAGGCTCAGCGTCGGTCTGCGGAGGCGGTTCTTCACCGACACGAACAGCTCGCCTTGGAACAGAGCCGCCTCAATCCCGGCGCCCGCGAGACCTTGGAGGCATTGCGCCGAGCGGACATCCGTATCGGGATACTGACCCGGAACATCCGGCAGAATGCCCTCGAGATCGCCCGCCGGCATAATCTGTTCTTTGACGGGGTGGTCGGCCGGGAAGACGGCCCGGTCAAACCCGATGCCTTCGGGGTGCGGTGGTTCTGCGAGCAGTTCGATATCCCCCCGGCCGAGGCCATGGTCGTGGGTGACTACCCGTTCGACATTCAGTGTGCAAAGGCCGCCGGAGCCACGGCCGTCCTGCTCGCCAACCAGCCCAAGGCCGCGGAATTCGCAAAATACGCCGATTTCACCATCGACCGGATCGACCAGATACTGGGTATTATCCAGAACGGTAAGGAGCACAGGGCCGCATGCCGATAGGTATAAGAATGAGACGATTGACTATGTGTAAGACAACAACAGTCTTCATGATGGGTATTCTCTTGGGAACGGTGGGTTACTGCCTGGCCCAGGAATCGCA
The DNA here is from genome assembly GCA_011057845.1 of Phycisphaerales bacterium. GTDB lineage: Bacteria > Planctomycetota > Phycisphaerae > Sedimentisphaerales > Anaerobacaceae > UBA2266. Next base: position 4,404 of record DSDB01000652.1, read on the forward strand.
GGTCTGCCCGGAGCAAACGGCCCCTGAGAAGGTGGCTCTGGACCCCGTAGATGATGTTCTGGCCCAGTTACAGGCCAAGACCTCGAAACTGACGTCCTACGAGGCCGGTATCATCTACCGGTTTAAGCAGCCGTTGTTGGAATCCGAATCGTTGCGGCGAGGCGTCCTGCATTACGCCAAGTACGACCAGCGAACATTCCTGCGTATCGATTTCCAGACCCTGAAGCAGGACCAGGAGCCGGAGCAGAGGTATCGCGAGCTGTACATCTTCGACGGTGTATGGCTGACCGTACTCAACTATCAGGTCAAGAGCGCCAAGCGGCACCAGCTCGCCGAGGAGGACAAGCCCGCCGACGCCTTCAACCTCGCCAGTGAGAATCTGCCCGTGATCGGCTTTACCCGGATCACCGATCTCAAGCGAGAGTTTGAGGTCCGCCTGGTGGAGGAAAGGAACCCTGAGAAATCAGGGCTGATCCGTCTCCACCTGCGGACAAAACCTCAGTCGAAGTACAAGGACGACTACACTTCCCTTGACTTCTGGATGGACGCCAAAGACGGGCTTCCGGTGAAGATCGTGGCTTTCTCCCCGGAAGAAGAGGTTTATGAAATCGAGCTGGTCGAACCGAAGATCAATCTCGGCGTCAACCGTAGGGTCTTCGAGTACAACATTCCGCGCGATTTCGGTCGTCCGGAGATCGTGCCGCTGAAGAAGCAGCCGCCTGAGAACCCCTAAGCGTGTTGAATTAAAGACAGGATACCACTTGAGCAACGCAGATTCAAATGTCTGTAGCGCCGGCCGGGTCGGGGCTGAGGAATTCAAACAACTGGTTGAACAACGTGCCGGCCAATTACTATCCCTCGTGGACTTCGTATCCCGCCACGGCATGCGCGAGGTCGTACTGAGCCGACCCCTGCTGGGCGAACTCCATTCCCAGGCAATGCAGATTGAAGAACTGCTGGACGCCTACGATGCGGGCAACAACTGCTCGTGGTGCTGGTTTCGCTCGTTGACGGCCGCCCTCAAGCTGTTTTCCGACGTTACATACGAATTGCTGCACATCCAGCACTCGGTTCCGGACTACCGCCTGATGCCCATCGAAAACGATTTCGCCAAGGCCACCGACCAGGTTCTGGGTTTCACATGCGACGTGCTGGTTCACGCATGCCGGCTGATGGAGGTGCGGTCTCGGCAACTGGGACTGGCCATCGTGCCCAACGGACACGAAATCGGCAAGTACGCCGAGAAACTGCCGGGCGGCCGCCTTCCGCGGGATTGTCGTGCGCGGCGGGTCGAAACGGTCGCCGAGACGGTTACTGGGCTGGCCACGGCCTTCCTGAACCTGGCGGCGGACAGCGAAGACATCCGCGGCGCCGGCCGGGCCAAACCCGACCAGTACGCCCGTTATCTAGAAGGCCCTGTTACCGAGGACAAGTTGCGAAGCCTCGAACTGCGGTTTCACAATCTGCAGTCGCTCTATGATACCAAGGTCTCCGGCACCGAGATCGCCGCGATGGACACGGATCTCCCGGTCCTCCGCGGGCACATCAGCGTCGTCTTTCATCTGCTCAAGACCGCCACTCTTTTCGCCCATCATTATGAGCGGCACCTGGACCGAAAGCCCTGCGAGATCGCCAGTAGCCGCGAGCCGTTGGTCAACCGCGACGCCTTGCTGGCGGCCCTGATGAGCTACTCGATCCGCCACATCAGCCTCTATATCGCCTGCACCGAGCAGCTCTGTCAGGACATGCTTAAGCGATATGCCGAGGTCGCTGAAGTAACAGTGCCTGTGCCGCCCTATCGCGGCTTCCATGTCCGGCCTTCCACGCTGATATCGAAGCTCGTCCTCCATTATGGCAGCGAAGTCAGAATGCTCATGGACAACGAGGTCTACGACGCCGGATCGCCCCTTGAACTCTTCCGCGCTAATGAGAAGATCAACGCGGCCAAACGCCGCCGACTGGCCGAGGCGGTTGACGGACTCAATCTCAACGGAGAGTGCCTCGGATCCGCGGAGATCAAGAAGATCCTCCATGAAACCGTGATGCAACTGGTGCAGCGGGAAAAGGTCATCCTCTACGAGCAGCCTCTCGAGTTGCCCGCTGAGTCGGTGCAAACGCTCGGACGACTTCAGGAGCAGGTGACGGTGGAGGTCGCCCGCCTGCTGACGCTGGGCAAGATTGATGTCGAGGTGGACCTTCAGGTCCGCTTCGTCGGCGACCGGCGGGTCCTCGATGATATCCGCCTGCTCGCCGAATCGGGCTACGGAGAAGACCATCTCGGCAACAACATTGCTCTGCCCCAGAAACTCGTCTATCTGAGGCGGTAGACGAGACAGCCCTCAAGCCTCCGGGCAATCTGCGCCACCATGCTCTGGCCGCCTTGGCGGCCTTCAATTCTGATTGGGCACCCGACCCTGACGACCTGGTGGCCCTATACACGTACTGCGAGAAGGGTCCACTGTATTGTTAAAATAGACAAATCAGTAATTCTAGGAAATCTGAAATACAGAGAATTGTTAATCTGGGAAAAATTAACCCGCAACACAAAACATCGCCAAGCCGACTTTCGACACAACCATCGTTGGCCTCAGAGGCACTCGTAGCGACGACGAGGCATACGAAAAAGGCCTATGGTTGCGATAAAAATTCATTTTTTTCGCAGAAAAGGCCGATTCCTTTTGACAGCCGTGTGCACGGAAACTACCCTCGACGTGGTATTACCCGAAGATTAGGAGGTCACCTACATGCAGGAATACGAAGATCTGAAGACGCTCGTTAACGAAATTGAAGCGGATGTCAACAAGGCCCAAGGAGGCAATAAAGCGGCTGGAACGCGGGTCCGTAAACAAATGCAGGACATCAAGAAGGCCGCCCAGAACGTCCGCAACCGGATTCTGGAGATTCGTACAACTGACTGAGCGATCTCAGCGAATCAGCATCAACGGGGTGGTTTCTCGCGTTCAGGCGGTTTCCAGCACGGGCGGGGATGCTGTGTATCGGCTCAGTTTCTGGTTTATTTGCACTTCGCGTTGTGTTTTTTCCACGGAGGGCGCGCATGCCGCCACCTCTTCTCTTTGATTTGTCTCGCGTTGACTTGTCGGCGGATCCCATCTACGGGCGTTCGGATATCGACCCCCTGAATCCCCAGCGTTATGAAATGGAGCAGCTTGACGGGATTCTCTGGGTCGATACGGAGGCTCGCCTCGTTCTCGGATACAAGGATGTTACACAGAATGAGTTCTGGGTCCGGGGCCATATCCCGGGCAGACCTTTGATGCCCGCCGTGATCATGATCGAAGCTGTGGCTCAACTGTCCAGCTTCTTCGTGAAGCAGTTCTTCGGCATCGACGGGTTCATCGGATTCGCCGGCATCGAATCGGCCAAGTTCCGAGCCCCGGTTCAGCCCGGCTCCCGACTGCTGTTGCTGGGGCATCTCACCAAGTTGGCCAGTCGCAAGTACTCCATGGACGTGCAGGGCGTCGTGGATAAGACCTTGGTTTTTGAGGCCACGGTCTCCGGCATGCGCGTGTAGAACCTGTAGCGGCGTAGCGGGAAGGCGGATCCGCCCCTTACCGCCAACCCTACCAACATTCCTACACCCGTTAGGCAACACCGTGGCACAGGTATCCTGCCATCGCGTGTCGCGGGCGTCTCGCCCGCCGCAATTCAGATGTGCCTTCCGCGACATGGACATCTTACCCATGTTCCCCACATGTATGCCGTCCATTCCGGACTACAAGAGGTGTTACATGAAGACTCTCACCGCAATCCTGATCGCCGCCATTCTCACCGCCACCGTCGCCGCCGAACAGCAGGTCATCTTCCAGACCGACTTCGAACCCGGCGCCGCAACCGGCTCCGGCCAGGGCCAGATCGTCGCCGACGGCCCATCCCAGACGTTGTTCATCGAACGCACGACAGCGGGCAGCACCTCCCAGGCCTTCCCCCTCGATCCCAACACGCTGGCCGGCCGGGTCGTAACCATCGAGGCCTCCCTCCGCGCCGAAGGCGTAACCGACCCGCCCAACCCCTGGAACGGCATCAAGGCCATGCTCGTCCTCGAAACCGGTCAGGCCCGCGACTACCCACAAATCCCGC